>CAJWYM010000012.1 GCA_913049555.1 uncultured Opitutia bacterium | reverse complement strand
AAGGGTTATTACGATGGGATTATTTTTCATCGAATTATTAAAGATTTTATGATTCAAGGGGGAGATCCAACTGGAACAGGCCGCGGTGGTGAATCTATATGGGGAAGCCCTTTTAAAGATGAGGTGAGTCCGGATGTTAAATTTGACAAAAAAGGAATTCTTGCAATGGCAAACTCTGGACCTGGGACTAATGGCAGTCAATTTTTTATCACTACGGTTGAAACTTCCTGGTTGCATATGAAGCACACGATCTTTGGCTTTGTCTCTGAAGGCTATGATGTTATTGAAAAACTTGAAAGTGTAAAGGTTGATAGAGGGGACAAACCTCTTGTAAATCAAGAAATAATCAAAGCTTCTGTGGTTGATTAAGCAATGAGAAATTCCCTACTTGTAAACAGTAGGAACCTACATGTTGTTTGGACCGGGTCCAGTAATGTTCATTTTTTCTGTTTTCATGGCTTTACTGGAAATCCATTTGATTTTCGTATACTAGCAGAGCAAGACCCTCACTCTTTTTACTCTTTTCATTCTATCTCTTGTCCTTACCATCAACCTTGCGGATCTGATCTTGTTGATTTAGACGAATGGACGGACTACATTGCATCCGTTCTCTTAAATCTAAAAGACGCTAAAATTGTTTTTATCGCTTATTCAATGGGTGGTAGGTATGTTCTTAGAATGCCTTCTTCTATACTTAGATTTGTTGAAACTGTTGTTTTAGTGGGAGTCACACCGGGTTTGGAAGCTAAGGATGAAAGAATAAAAAGAATACATTCAGATAGGAAGTGGCAAAATATTTTGAAAGACAAAGGTTTGTCTTTATTTCTTGAAAAATGGAATGCTCAACCCCTCATTCAATCACAAAAATCTATAGATCCAAGATTTTATTCTGAAATTTTATCCAATAAATTGTTGTTGAATCCAATAGGATTGACTCTCAGTTTGAAAAATTTTGGATCCGGAGTTGTTTCTGCAATTTCAAATCTTTCTCTTTCTAATTTTATGGTGCCAAATATTCTTCTATTCAACGGTAATTTGGATTCCAAGTTTTCTAAAATTATGGAGCATATGTCTCACAATTTTTATAATTCAAAAAGGTTTGAAATTTCTGATGCAGGCCACGCGTGCCATTTAGAAAAACCAAGTGAATTTTTTAAAACATTGGTTAAAAATCTAAAAATAGCTCGTTAGAACTTAGACGCGCTTGCTAAAATTGTTTCAAAATGAGGTTCTAACTTTTCTTTTGTCACAACGTTGACTTCTATATTCTTAAAGCCTTGATTTTTTAATATTTCATGAAGCTTATTTTGAGTAAATCCAAGCCATAGATCGGCATAAAGCTCTCTTGCCTGGTCAAATTGGTGCTCTAGGAGATCCATAATTATCAATTTCCCTCCTCTTTTCAGTATTCTATAAGCTTCTGATACTGCCTTCTCTGGATGTGCAGCATGATGCAATGCTTGACTCATAATAGCTATGTCAACGGTAGCAGAGCTTATTGGGACGTTCTCCAAATCACCAAGTGTATATTCTACATTTGTAAGATTGTTCTTGAGTGCGATTTCCCTTCCTACCTGAACCATGGCTTCAGAATTATCAATACAATAAACATGTTTTGCTTGCTTGGCTAAAAGTTGAGAGATCATTCCGTCTCCTGAACCTAAATCGGCAATGATTACTTCTGGTACTATATTGAAAAGAGCATGACCAATTGCTTCCCATGATCTACCAGGGCAATAGGATTTGCTCAATCTTCCTGCAATTGAATTAAAATATAGAGCGGCTGTTTGCTTTCTTTTATCAAGGATTCTATCTAAATTCTTAAGATCTTCGATTCCTTGATCATTTGTGGTCATAGATTCGTTGATCAAGTTTATTAGAGAATTACTTTTTTCTAAAAACTTAGAGTGGGAAGTGTAAAAAGTTTTTTTCCCTTCTTTTCTGTCAATTACAACTTCATTTTTTTTAAGTAATGACAAATGGGAAGAAATTCTTGATTGCCCCATCCCAAATATTTCCTGTAGCTCAGCAACAGACAACTCCTCCTTCAAGAGAAGGAAAATAATCCTGATACGAGTGGGATCACCAAATAATTTGAGCAAATCCCAGGGAGTGTTCATAACTGTTTAGATCAAACTATTTGCTGTCCACCCAACGTCTAATACCTTTGATGGTGTAACTGCTTTCATTTTTTCCAAGTTTAAGAGTGATCCGGTCTTTGACTTCTTTGCCAAGCATTGATTGCGCTAGGGGAGTTTTATATGAAAGTATGTTTTTTTCAGGTTGGCTGTCCCACGCTCCAAGTATAGTAAAAGTCTGCTCTGTGTTGTCACTGTTATCGATTGCATTCACGACCGAACCAACGCTGATTGTTGTATCGTTTGCTTCCGTAAAATCTGTAATTGAAGCTTTGCTAAGTTCGAGCTCTAGTTGAGACCTTCTAGCTAACAATGTAGCTTGGTCTTCTTTGGCCATTTTATACTCAGAATTTTCTTTCAGATCACCGTGATCCCTTGCAACAGAAATTGCCTGCTTGTTTTCAGGAATTTTCGTGTGGATGATCGTTTCTAACTCTTTTGATCTTTCATCAAAACTAGCAGAGGAAACTAAAAGACCTTCTTCCTTGTCTGACTTTCCATCAGAACCCTCAACAAGACTTTGGATCGCTGGGAATTGACCAATAAATCGAGCTAGTAGAGACTTTTTAGTTAGATTTTCAAAACCTTGATTCAACAACAAAGTTTGGGCTAAATCTCTAGCGGTTTCACCGTCGGAAGTAGACAATAGATCTGAAATAAGATCTGAATCATCACTCAATAAATCAGCAAGAGGGATTCTTCTTGTTCCTGCATTTTGAAGAGCTTCATAATCAATTGCATAGAAGATCGCTGAGAGTAATCTAGGGGTAATTAGTGGATCCATCAAACTTCCATATTTCTTAGAATTTCGATTTTTAAGAATCCAAACTAGAACAGGAGCTTTAAGTGTTTGTTCGATGAGTCCTGTTTCTAAATTTTGAGTGAGTTCTTTACTGGCTTCTCTTTCGACTAGGAAATTCATGCATTCAGATGTAAGCTTGCCAGCGCTTGCATGCAAAAGTTTGAGCACGACTTCAATCCAGTTTTCAGGGTAAACTCTTCCTAATAAATCTAAGAGTCGTTTGTAATAGTTGGAGGGTAGGTCTTGTGCTAATTCTGAAATTTCTCCAGCAGCTTCTATGATCGATGCAGAAGTTGGAACTAAAGTTTCTACGTCCTCATGGATGTCACGAGCCAAGTCATTTCTCACCCATACTCCTTGCAATCGTTCCGCGTAGTTTAGTTGGCGAGTCGCGTTGATGGCATTTGTGAGTTCATCCAAGACTTCAGGGAGTTTGTCTTTAAGCTCTTGTTGATCATTGGAAAGGATCAAAAGTTTTTCCGCCAGTTCGATTTTAGATTTCGGCTTTTTGGTCTCAAAAAATTCATCTAAGATTTCCTCTTCTGGAGTGATGGGGTCTATCCTTAGAACGTAGGGTTCATTGGGACGAGATGGAACTCCAATTCGGGGATCTTTGACTAGTAATTTTTTGGTGTTAGTCCACCATTTTTTAAATTTAGTAATTCCTAATAAATAGCTTAATATTTTTTCTATTTCTCTAGCCAATGCCTTTTGATCTGGCTGATCCTTAAGAATTTCAACGATGAGTTCGTTTTGTTCTTTTTTAATCAATCTATCAATAGTCTCTTTGTCGGTTCTTTTTCGGACTAAAACACTTGAATCTAGTAAAAGTTCCAATTTGTCGATGCAGAATTCTGGAGCCATTGGATGGGCTTTTTTGTCATCTTCGAAATCGATAATTAATCGGTTCTCCTCTTCATTGTAGGATTGGATCTGTCCAAATCCCCAGCTTCTGTGTATGCAGTATTTGCCCGGCTGCATCCTTTCAAGAATAGGTCTAGCAAGTTCAAGCTTAGAATTTTTTTCAATTAGTCGATCAATCGCCTCTGTATTCATATTTAAAAATTACTTATCAATTTCGAATCCATAGTTATATGAAATTAGAATCTAATTAGCCAGCTAATTTTTAATTAGATTGAAGGAAAGAATCACAATAGAATCAATTCAACTTCATTCATCTTCAAGCTAGGGTCTCTTTTTCTTAAATTTTAAGGGCTCAATCTTTCTTTTTTTAGGTTTTGTAAATCAATGAAGCTCTATATCAGAACAATCAAAATCATTGTTGTGAATTTTTTAATCTTTAAGTATACCCTTTGTATCAATGGAAAATATTTCTAAAATTCGTAACTTTTGTATTATTGCACATGTAGACCATGGGAAGACTACTCTTTCAGATAGACTCTTAGAGACTACGCAGACCGTTCAACAAAGGGAGATGAAAGATCAAATGTTGGATTCCATGGATTTAGAGCGAGAGCGAGGGATTACAATAAAGTGTCATCCTGTTACGATGGTTCACAGTTATAATGATGAAGATTTTACGTTCAATTTGATTGATACTCCCGGCCACGTGGATTTTGCTTACGAAGTTTCTAGAAGTCTGGCAGCCTGCGAAGGGGCTTTATTGCTAGTGGATGCAGCTCAGGGAATTGAAGCTCAGACCTTGGCAAATGCATATTTAGCAATGGATCAAGGCTTAGAAATTATACCGGTTATCAATAAGATAGATTTGCCTAGTGCGAATGTTGAGGCAGCTCAATTACAGGTTGAGGAAGTTTTGGCAATCCCAGCCGAGGATTGTATCTTAGCTAGTGGAAAATCCGGAATCGGCATTGATGAAATTCTGAATGGAGTTGTGAAGCGCATGCCAACTCCAAGGTGGTCTGACTATGAGAGTGCTAGGGCTTTGATTTTTGATTGCTTGTTTGATGAATTTAGAGGGGTAATTTGTTATTTGCGTGTTTTTTCTGGATCTTTCAAAGCAGGCGATAAGATTCAAACTATGAGTGATGGATCCAAAATGATAGTAAAAGAAGTTGGAATTTTCTCTCCATCTATGACCAAAAGAGATAAACTGGATGAAGGTTCAGTCGGCTATATAGTTACAAATATTCGTTCTATCACGGATGTTAAACTTGGAGATACGATTACTACTCAGATAGATCCTGCTGAAGAAATGTTGCCTGGATATAAGGAAGTCCGACCCATGGTTTTTAGCGGTATATACCCTTTGGATACCTCTGATTTCGAAAAATTAAAGAAAAGCGTTGGCAAACTTCGATTGAATGATGCCGCTTTTACCTATCAATCTGAAAATTCTGTAGCTCTTGGTTTTGGCTTTCGATGTGGATTTCTAGGCCTTTTGCACATGGAAATTATTCAGGAAAGAATTCGCCGTGAATACGACCTTGACATCATTTCCACCTATCCAAGTGTTGTGTATAAAATTGAAATGACAGGAGGAACTCTTTTGGAAATAGACAATCCAACTGAATTTCCAGATCCATCGGAAATTGAAAAAATATTTGAGCCTACTGTGCGGGCCACTATCCATATACCTCATACGTCTGTCGGGGACATGTTAGCGTTAATCATGGAAAAGCGTGGATTCTGCGACAATACCGAAACCATTGATGAACACAGAATCATTCTTACCTGCACATTGCCATTGAATGAAATTCTAGTCGACTTCAATGATCGTCTTAAAAGTATTACTCGTGGTTATGGTTCCATGGATTATGAGTTGTCCGATTTTCAGGTAGCGAAGTTGGTAAAAATGGATATTATGGTAAATGCGGAGCCTGTAGATGCTTTTTCTTCAATTGTTCATGCTGATAAAGCTGAAAATCGAGGAAGAGTTCTTTGCGAACGTTTGAAAGAGATCTTACCTAAGCAAATGTTTAAAGTGGCAATTCAGGCAGCGGTTGGCAGTAAAGTTATCGCTCGTGAAACAATCAGTGCTATGCGTAAGGATGTCACAGCAAAATGTTATGGAGGTGATATCAGTCGCAAAAGAAAATTGTTGGACAAGCAAAAAGAAGGTAAAAAAAGAATGAAACAAATTGGGAAAGTCTCGATTCCACAAGAAGCTTTCATTCAGGTGCTAAAAAATAACAACGATTGAATAGTTATGGCAAATCACATTAAAAAACAGCAGAAACTCGGTAAAGAAACTTTGGCCCTGGCAGTTAAAATATACAATTATAACAAGGACATAATTTCTGAGAAAGATTTGTTAACTTTTAAAAATAAGGTTGAGGTCCTTAAAAATGCATTGTCAATCAAACCAGTCGATGTCGGGTTAATCGCTCAAGCAGTAGATAGTCTGGAACCTTTATTTAAAAAATATGGGGGAAGCTTCTATCCCAAACGCTTTGCATATGAGAATGTTGAGATGTTGTTAGTGGCTGCAATTCTTGTGATTGGGATCAGAACCTTTTTCTTTCAGCCTTTTGTAATTCCAACCAATTCAATGTATCCTTCTTTCAATGGGATGACTTACAATATTTATAATGAAGAAAAACCACCTAATATTTTAACGAGATCGTTCAACTATTTAGTCAAAGGAGTTTCAAGAAAACGAATAGAGTCGCCAGTAAACGGGTCTTTAAAGGTTCCAATCCAGATAGGAATTGTCTCCAAAGGAGTGGGGCTATTTGAGGTCCAAACAGTGATCCCTTCTAAAAGAAGTAGAGGGTTCTCGAGAATTATGCTTCCAACCCAAAAAGACACCTATAATTTGAGGGTAGGGTCAGAGGAGATGGAGGTATCGGTTCCTGCCGAATTTAGATTCCAAGAGGTGATCACCGAAAAGTTTTTTTCAAAGAAGAGTGCCATAGAGCACGTTGAAGAACAATTTGGAAATGTTAGACAATTTGTAGGAAATGGACTCAGTAAAGTAATTTGGGTTGAAGTGGAGTCTTCATTTAAAAAGGGGGATATTATGGTAGATTTCGATATAATTAGTGGAGATGCTCTTTTTGTTGACCGTATGAGCTATCACTTCGTCTCTCCAAAAGTGGGAGATTCTATCGTTTTTAAGACCTCAAAAATCAAAAGCTTGGTCGCGGAACCAGAAAAATATTATATCAAACGTCTGGTAGGGGTCGGTGGGGATGTTCTTAAAATTAAAGAACCAATTCTTTATCGCAATGGGAAGCCTATAAATGGAGTCGCTCCCTTTGATAAAAATAACAAAGCTTTGGGGGATTACAAAGGTTACAAAGCTGAAGAGGCTTTGGCAGAGGGTAAAGAGGTTGAAATTTTACCCAATCATTACTATGCTATGGGAGATAATTCCGGAAATAGTGCAGACAGTAGATACTGGGGACAAGTTCCAGATACTGAAGTTTTGGGACGAGCTTTATTTATTTATTATCCATTTTCCTCCCATTGGGGATTGACGGAGTAAAACCAATGCGAAAAGCGGGGCTTAGAAGATTGGGTTTAGCTGCAAGAAATTCTTTGTCCCAAATAGAGGTCCTGTCCAAAAGTCTTCTCATTTTGGATGCAGTTTCTCTCCGTTTTCCGGCCACATGTTCCGATCCAAATCTGTTATTTTATGCATCTTTCAGGAATGAAGTGAGCACTCAAGAGGCTTTAAAATTGCATTTGGCTAGAAATGGTTCCCTTTTGTTGCCTAAAGTAAACGGAGAATCTATCTCTATACACCGGGTGTTTGATTTTTCTGAGTTGAATGAAAACAATTGGGGGATTTTGGAACCTTGCTCATTGTATAAAATTGAGAGCCAAAGTTTAAAGGGTATAAAAAATGTGCTTGTTCCTGGGGTTGCATTTGATCGAGATCTCAATCGGGTTGGATTTGGGAGAGGGTTTTATGATCGCTTGTTTCTTGAGCTTCCAAACGCCTTTAAAATCGCTTTAGCATTTGAGAATCAAATCATAGAAAAGGTGGAAACAGAGAAACATGATATAAAGATGGATGTCATCGTTACCGAAACCCAAATTTTAGATGCCTCTTCTAAGTGAATTTTATATTACTTTAGTCTACAAAGATGCGTATGAATTGTAAATTGCCTTGGAACCAAATGTAAAGTTGGTTATTTCCTCTTTTGAGCATTTGTGAAACGCTCTTCAGATGTTTGATCGGACGATCATTGATCTCAAGGATAAGCATTCCTTTTTGAAGAACGTTTGTAGGGGAGGCATTTTCCTTCTTTTTTACAACTAAAATGCCCTCAAGGTTTTTTGGAATTTTAAATGTTTTCCTGTATTTATCATTGAGTTTGGCAATAAAAACATGAGGCAAGGATTTTTTTCTCAATTGGATTGGCTGTTCCCCCAGGGTGGAAACAGTCAGATCTAAAGTGATGAATCTATTGAGCCTTAGAATCAAAGCGGTTACCATTGTTCCTGGTTCCATTTGGGAGATTACTAATCGAAGCTGCTCTGCGGATTCAATAGGTTGATTGTTAATCTTAGTAATGATATCTCCAACTTTTATTCCTGCTTTGTGCGAGGGTAAATTCTCTGGAACTTTTCTGATAAAAGCTCCCTTGAGGTCACTTGGGATATTGAAGGACTTTCTTATTGTATCGGTAATATTTTCAGGAAGAACTCCAATGTAACCTCTGACTTTCATTCCATAAGTAATCAAGTCGTAAGCTACACTTTTAACTAAATGAACTGGAGTAGAAAAACCAAGACCTATATTGCCTCCATTTTTAGAATAGATTGCGGTATTGATTCCTACAGTTCTACCTTCAGCATCTACAAGAGGCCCACCAGAATTTCCAAAATTAATGGCAGCATCTGTTTGTATAAAGTTTTCATAGCCGCCATATCCCAAAATTCCGAGATTTGTCCTTCCTTTTGCAGAGACAATTCCCATGGTGACAGTCAATCCAATCGAGTGGGGGTTTCCGATGGCAAATACAATGTCTCCAATTTCAAGATTTTTGCTATCCCCTAATACTGCAGAGGTTTCAAATTTTTTATCAATTTTAATCACTGCTAAATCGGTTGCTTTGTCCATTGCAATGAATTCGGCAGGAAAAGATTCTTTGTTATGAAGTTCTACTGTAATTTGTTCTGAAGGGTTGCCATCATCCTTTAATAGAACGTGGGAGTTAGTAACAATATAACCGTTTTTATCAATAATAAGGCCCGAACCAATTCCTGATCGGATATTATCGTCCTCTAAAAGAGAAAGATTGTCATTATGCCTAGGGTGTATAGGACTGCCCACGTAAATTCCCACAACATTAGGGATCACTTTTTTTAAAATCGTAGAATAGGAAGAAAGCGGTTGGTGGCTGTATTCAATCGGTTCCAAATCTTCAATGAATTCTGCTTCGTAGCCAGATACTGGTTCAGAGAATAAAAAGGGTGAAGCTGAAATTAAGAGAAAGACAACGAAAAAGGGACTTTCTAATAATAAAACTGGATTCAGTGAGAGGATTCGACGGACTGTCGATTCCTTTCTAAAAAAAGACATTTTAAAAACCTTTGATCTTAAATAAACTTGTTACAGATAGGTTCTCATGAATCCTTTTTATAGCCTCTCCAAGTAATGGGGCTACTGTCATCACTTTCATAGGAAAGTCTTGCGAATTTACAGGAACAGTATTTGTGGTTACGAGTTCATCCACAGCACTTTTATTTAGACGCTCGTAGCCGATTGAATTCAAAACTCCGTGACTTACGATTGCAGTAATTTTCTTGGCTCCACTTTCTTTTATAAGATTGGAAGCAGCCACAAGAGTCCCGGCAGTTTCAGTCATATCATCCACTAAAAGGACATTTTTATCTTTAGGATCTCCCACTAAATTCTGGGCTTCAACAGTAGTCGCTCCAGTTCTTCTTTTAGCTACAAAACCCAAAGGACATTTAAGCATGTCCGCATAAGCTGCAGCCATCTTAGCACTTCCAACGTCTGGAGAAAAAACTGCTAAATCCTGATTGTCTAATGCGTGTAAATAGTTGTAAAAAACAGAAGATCCATAGAGGTGATCCACAGGAATATCGAAAAATCCTTGAAGTTGTTGACTGTGCAAATCGATGGTTAGCACTCTATGAGCCCCTGAAGCAACAAGAAGATTAGCCACTAATTTTGCAGTAATTGGAACTCGGGGTTGATCTTTTCTGTCTTGTCTTGCATATCCAAAAAATGGGATCACAGCAGTGATACGATGAGCAGAGGCCCTCTTCATAGCATCAATCATAATGAGCATTTCCATTAAGTTATGATTTGCTGGCCCGCAAGTTGATTGCACTAAAAAAATATCTGTCCCTCGAATATTTTCATTTATTTTAACATAGGTCTCACCATCGGGAAAGCTTGAAACTTGTGCTTGTCCAAGAGGAACAGACAAATAGTCGCAAATTTCTTGAGCCAATGGAATATTGGAATTTCCGGAAAAAATTTTTAAATCAAGTGTAGACATTATTCACTTTCTGTAACTTTAGTTTCAACTTCAATTAATCTTTGATAAATGTTAGGCAACTTTCGTTGAAGCGCCATAAGTTTGTGTGCTTGATTGAGGGGCATTGCTGGAGATCCTCTTACAAATGATTTTGTTGGGATGTCTTTTGTGACTCCACTTTGAGCAGCTATCATAGAGGATTTTCCAATTTTTAAATGGCCGGCAAGCCCGGCTTGTCCGCCGATGACTGTATGGTCATCAATGAGAGTACTGCCACTAATTCCAACTTGGGCAACAATTAAGCAGTGTTTTCCTATTTCAACGTTGTGACCAATTTGAACAAGGTTGTCTATTTTAGTGCCTTCCCCGACAGTTGTAGAGGCGAAGCGAGCACGATCTATAGTAGTATTGGCACCTATTTCAACATGATCTTCGATAACCACATTTCCAATGTGAGAAATTTTCTGATGACAACCTCGAACGCTTTCGTATCCAAATCCATCAGAACCGACAACGGTTCCTGCACTGATATTGACATGGTTCCCTATTACACAGTGATGAAGAACTTGAACGCCGGAATCAATGGAACAATGATCACCAATCTTAACATTTTTAGCAATGAATGTGTTGTTTAAAATAACAGTATCATCCCCGATGACCGAATTCGCCTCAATAATTACAAAATCTGCAATATGAACATTTTTACCCAATTTTACAGAATTGTGAATAAGCGCTTTCTCTGAAATTGAAGGTTCTGGTCGGGGAGACAAAATCCCTTCAATCAAGGAACATAATTTAGCCAGACTTAAAGATGTATTTTCAACCCTTAAATAAATTTGATTCCTTAGAGGAGAAGACAAATCATAATTCTTTTCTAGAAGAATGACTGACGCCTTACTTGTAGCTACATCACTTCTGTATTTGCTGTTGGATAGAAAACTTAAATGGTTCTTTTCAGCTTTTGCTAGCGACGAGATTTGAGTGATGTTTCCTTGGTAATCTCCTTCATCACTGTAGGTGCCAATAGAACCCTTAACTTCTTCCAGTGATAATGAAAATTCCATAAAAAAGAAATACTGATATAGCAATTGACTTATTCAACGGAAACAGGTGCATCCGCATTTAAAATACCAATAACTTCCTCTGTAACGGCTAAAGAGTCTCTGGAGTACATAATCGAATCCCCAGTTTTATTTAACACTGCATCTGCGTCCCTGCTCTTAGCCACCCTAGCTATTACTACTTTTATCTCATCTAAATGATCACTAATAATCAACTGCCGACGTTGACCTAAGGTAGATTGCATCCGCTGTCTGTATTGATTGACATCCGCCTCTTTTTGACGAAGTTGTTGTTGAACAGTAGAAGCTTCGGCCCTAGCTTTTGTCTTCGCATCTTCAGATAAAGCAGGACTTTGTATTTTTTTAACCATTTCTTGTAACTTGGATGCAATCTGTTGTCCTTCTTCAACCATAAGTTCAACCTCGTCGTTTGCATTTTTAACCGAGTCTTGGAACTTTTTTTGTGCTTCCACTACTTTGTAATACTCATTGAAAACTTTTTGCATATTAATAGTCAGTATTTTCGTTGAAGCACTTGCAAAGATTGAACTTAGAGTGAACGCTAATAAAAAGGTAAATATTTTTTTCATTTTTTCTGAAATTATGTGGTTGGGTTTAGTATGTGTTAAAATCTGGTACCGAAAGAAAAGTGGAATTGTGCACCGTCATCATTGTTGGTTTCACTGGTTATTGGAAATCCTAAATCCAATCTAAGTGGGGCTCCCATGACCATAATTCTTGCACCAAAACCCCAATTGTCGTTGTAGTTTTCAGGACTGAAGTCAAAGTCTGATTGGTTGACATAGCCCCCATCATAAAAAGCTGCCATCCTTAATGGATCAATGATTTTTATCTCATATTCCGCACTTATAAGAGTGTAACTGTCACCTCCGATGGGCTCATTATTTTCATCTAGTGGTCCAACTTTTCTGTAGTCAAATCCTCTTAGACTATGAGGCCCTCCGAGAAAATATCGATCAAAGAATGGAACATCCTCGGAACCGTAGGGATTGATAGCTCCTGCTCGGTAAACAAATGAGATTGTATGGTCAAAGTTTTCAAACGGAGTAAAAAAGTTGGATCCACGTGCCTCTACTTTCCAATATTCAGCATCTCCCCCAAAAGCACCCCCAGCGATTTGGTTTATCAACTCATAGCGACTGCCTGATGTGGGAAAAAGAAAATTGTCTCGGGTGTCACGAGTCAAAGAAAGGCCTACTTTAGAAGTAAGAGTTTTACCCTCTTCCCCTTTAATTGCCGAAGAGGCCTCAGTATCTACGTCAAATATGTCAACATTTTCTAATTTATAATTTATTCTTCCATCAACAAGCTCGAAGAGTCTTTTTCTTAGAGAAACATCAAATCCAGTTCTACTTTCATCATATTGTGAGCTGTTAAAGTCTGTTTCTCTACGAAACAGTTCCACACCGAGAGCAAGTTTCTGTTCAAACAACCAAGGTTCTTCAAAGTATAGAACAGCCTCACTGCTTTTGGCCCCCAATTGAAGTTTTAGCCTAAATTTTTGACCGTCTCCTTGAAAAAAAGATCTGTAGTTAAAAAGATCAAAATTACTTTGACTAATTTCAGCCATCAAAACCACTTGCTCTAATGAGCTGAAACCACCTCCAAAGGTTAAGTTTCCAGTTCTTCCCTCTTTGACCACAACCCTTAAATTCTTTCGGTTAGGAATACCAGTGGGCTCAGGGCTAAGATTGACTTCATTTTGTTCAAAAAAGCGTGTATTTTCTAATCGTGCTTTGCTCTTTTTCATTCTAACTAAGTCAAAAACATCTCCGGGAGCTAGAGCCAATTCTCTCAAAAGAACAATACTTTTACTTTTAGTGTTTCCTTGTATGTTGACAGATTCAACGTAGAACTTACCGCTTTCTCTGATTTTATAAACTAGATCAATGTCCCGAGTTCTGAGATTGGGCTTTCGCTCAGGATTGACTCTAGTTTCTAGGTATCCATCGCTTCCATAACGATCCGAAATAATAATTTTATCTCGATCCACTCCTTGGGGAGAAAAAATATCTCCTTTCTTTAAAGAAAGTAAATCTAAAAGTTCTTGATCTCTAAATAAAGTATTCCCCGTGATTAATATTTCACCGACTTTATATTGTTGGCCTTCATCGATGGCGATTGAGATTTCCAATCTATTGGGGGAGGGATAATCATAAGTGATCTTAGATTCAGAAATATTGACATCCAAAAATCCTTTGCTTTTGTAAAAATCCCTCAAAAGGTCCAAATCATCTCTAAATATTTGTTCATTGAATTTACCGCTTCCTGTGATCCAAGAAAAGAATCCATATTCTTTGGTTTCAATAATTCTTCTTAATTTGCGTTTTTTAAGGGTGATCTCTCCATTGAACTCAATATTTTTAATGCGAATTTTCAAGCCCTCTTCAATATCAAAGCGAACCTCTGCAGTTCCATCTGCGTTTGTTTTGTCAATCGCATAGGCTACATCGACGTTGGAGAATCCTTTTTTCAAATAATATTCTTTTATGGCATCGCTGTCTCGTTTTAGTGTGTATTCATCAAGTGTTTGTCCTTGATTTGATTCTATGAGTGTGAGTAGTTTTTTTTCTTTGTATTTGCGATTGCCAATAAATGAGATTTGAGAAATTTCATATTTCGGTTGAACAATAAAGTTCACTCGGACGTTTTTATTTTCTAAAGTGGCAACTTTGATTTCGATAAACTCAAATAAACCAGTGTTGTAGAGGGCTCGAATTGATTCATCCACAAGGCCTTGATTGTAAGGGGTGCCTTTTTTTATAATAATATTGTTGAGGACATATTCTTCGCTTACTTTACGCAGCCCTTGGAAGCGAACGCCAATCTCTTCCACGACTGGGAGATCAGCAGATAAAGACTGTGCATAGGATGCCGAGCCTGTAATGACAAACATTGCAAATAACAACGCGGAGAGGGTTTTGTTTTTAGACATAGTTTATTGTTGAATTCTCAAATCTTGTATAACTCCTATTGAAGACTAGGTCAATATCTCCTACAGGACCGTTCCTTTGTTTTGCTATTATTAATTTCAAATTTTCGATATCCCCAGATCCAACTCCCTCTATAGATCCTGAATCCTCGTCTTCGGAATTTTTTTTGGAGCGGTGTAAGATAAATACAACATCCGCATCTTGTTCAATGGCTCCAGATTCACGAAGATCTGACAATCTTGGGTCTCTTTTTTCTTTTTCGGATTCTCGATTCAATTGACTTAGAACCACTACAGGAACATCAAGTTCTTTTGCCATTCCTTTAATATTACGAGAAATATCAGAGATTTGCTGTTCTCTTGGGGCTCTAGGGTCAGATCCGGAGATCAGTTGCAAGTAATCTATAACAATCAAACCCAATTGAGCCTTCGAGTGAACTCGCCTTGCTTTCGCTCGCAACTCTGTGATCTTGATTCCTGAAGTGTCGTCTAACCAGAGTGGAGAATTCTTAATTTCCTGAGCAGATTCTGCAAGACTAGTTTGTTCTTCATTGCTGGCAAATCCATCTCGAAGTCTTTTCATGTTTACTCTAGCTCGGCAACATAATAATCGCATAGCGATGTCGTCTTCGGTCATTTCAAGACTGAAAACAAGGGTGTTAAAGGGAACGCCCTTACCCGGAGATGGTAAAGCGGATGCCTCTGCAAAGTTCATAGCTAGACTTGTTTTACCAACAGAAGGCCTAGCAGCAAGAACGATCATTTGGCCCGGGTGGAAACCGAAAGTCATATCATCCAAGTCTTTGAACCCACTACTGACTCCCATGCCAGTATGTTCTCTCCGAATCAATTTTTGAACCAGCTCAGCGGCTCTTTCTATAGGTTCCTTGATGTGAGTAGCAGATTCAGTGACACGATCTTGGCTTATTTTGAAGAACTCTTGCTCTGCAGTGTTTAGGAAAGTTTCAATGTCCTCAGAACCTGTATATGCATTTTCTACAATCGTAGTTGCGGTTCTGATAAGCTTTCTGAGAGTGGCTTTCTCTTTGACAATCTCAGCGAAGTATTTGAAGTGAGCTGTGGTTTCGATTCTGTCTGTCAGGTTATTGATGGCAACCATACCACCAATATTTTCCAATTCCCCTTCCTTTTTTAAAGCCTCGGAAAGTGCAATTTCATGAATTACAAGCCCTTTTTGATGTAAATTCTGAAGGGATTTGAAAATGAGTTTGTGCGCAGGTCTGTAAAATGCGTCCGGCTCAATTTTCAATTCAACACATTGGGTAAGAATTTCCTCACCTTCAAGCAAACAGGCAGCCAGTAAGACCTCTTCAGCTTCAGTGTTGTGGGGTAATATTCTGCCGACAAGATTCGGCATAGATGCTTTTGATTTTGTACGATCTATTGGAGTCGGTGTAGTTTCATTCATGGAACTCACCTAGTTATTTTTTAAATATTCAAAAGTTCAAACTCAAATAAGTAAAAGCTTAAGCTTCTACCGGGTTTTCTGATACAACTTCGAATTTGAAGTCAACAGTAACCTCACTGTGTAGAGTAATCTTTGCAGTGTAAGAACCCATTTGTTTTATGGAGTCTTGCAATTTTACTTGTTTGCGATCCAGTTCAATTTTTTCTTCAGCCAAACGAGAAATAATATCGCGATTGGTCACAGAACCAAATATACGTCCTTGATCTCCAGTCTTAACAGCAATAGCTATACTGGTTGAACTTAACTTGTCTGCCAGGTTTTTAGCAGATTCAACCTCGCCTGCTTCACGTTCCAATTTTTTACGAGCGAGTGCCTCAATTTGCTTTTTGTTGGATTGCGTTAAAGGCAATGCAATCTTTTGAGGAAATAAAAAGTTTCTAGCGTAACCAGCTTTAACAGTAACTTGTTCCCCTTCGGAACCGAGTTTTTTGACGGGTTTGAGCAATAATATTTCAGTAGTTGCCATGATTTTATTAGTTTTGTGTTTTGATTTATTAAATTTAAAAGGGAACGTCGTCTTCAAATGGATCCGCTTCAGAGTCTTTTAATGGTTCTGGACCAGAATTAGATCGTTGAGTAGCAATTGGGGTGGATGTTTTGGGTTGCGGACTGTTTGAAAAATCGGGACCGTCAGTCGGATTGTCATTTTTATTGCCAACAAATTGAAAACTTTCAGCGTACACGGAAAGTCTATTTCTTTTAACTCCAGAATTTTTATCCTCCCAAGACTCAAATTTCAATCTACCTTCGATGTGAATGGGTCTGCCTTTAGAAAAATATTTACCAATTACTTCGGCTGTTTTTCCCCAAGCTTCAATATCAATAAAGGTTGTATCCTCTCTTTTTTCACCCTCTTTGCTAGTGAAAACACGGGAAGTAGCAATTCCAAACTTACAGACATGTTGGCCTGTTGGGGTTGTTCTTAACTCAGGGTCTCTGGTCAAGTTACCCATAAGTATTACTTTGTTGAATGAGGCCATTGATTGAAGGTTCCGTTATTTAGAGAACAAATTATGCAGCTTGTATTAAAATTCGATTCACTGCTTTGTTCAAGCGGAGATGTTCCTTGATTTTGTCTGGACCATCAATAGGAGCTGAAATGTCCATTTTTACAAAAATAGCAGCGGTAAACTTTTTGTCTTTAACTCTTGCAAATTCTTTGTTACCTAAATTTTCTAGTTTTTTAACAACGGAAGCACTTGCCTCAATTGCTTCAGTTATAGATGTAATTGCACTATCAACTGAATCTTTAATTTGGCGACCGTCAATGACAAATGTCGCAGTGTAGTTTTTGTTTTCTTGGCTCATAAAGTTTTGGGTCTTCTATTTATCGTATTCATAGCTGCTTCCACTCCGTTATCTATTAAGAGTTTTATACCTTGAAACACTTCTGGTTTTAAATTTTTAAGAATAGAATCATCAGAACTAGTAAATTTTTGTAAAACATAATCTGCTAGACTCTGATCTTTATCGATTTTATTTCCAATCCCTATTTTGATTCGTGTAAATTTTGGACCAATTCTTGAAAGAATATCATCAATGCCATTGTGTCCACCTGAGCTACCATTGATACTCATTTTGATACGATTTACAGGGAGAGTGATATCGTCATGAATAACAGCAAGGTTCGTTGGAAATATTTTAAAATTTCTCATCAACGCTGTAACAGATTTTCCGCTTTGATTCATAAAAGTAGTAGGTTTCGCTAGTATGATTTTTTTTCCTTTTAAATGCAACTGTGTTCGAAATGAATGTGTCTTTTTATCTTCAATCCAGATGCAATTTTCTTGGTTAGCTATAAAATCAACAAATTCAAAACCAACATTGTGTCTGGTATTGAGGTAATTCTTTCCTGGATTCCCGAGACCAACAACCAACCAATCTGGCTTTTGGGTAGCATTTTTATTACCATTGAAAAATTTTGAAATTGAAAAAATGATACCCTTTCAATGCTTCGATTTATTATCCAGCGGCAGCGACTGAATTTTCGGGCTCATCTTCTTCATCATCCCCTGCAGAGGAGGCTCCAGCCGAAGTGCCAGTGCAAACGACTACGGTAGCGTCTGGGTCTGTAAAGCGGACCCCATCGATGGCAGGTATATTTTTAACAAGAATAGATTCACCCAACTTCAAATCTGTAACATCCACATTGATTTGTTCAGGTAAGTTTTGAGCCAAACAATTCACTTCAATCTCGTGGGACTGAGTATCTAAAACCCCACCTTCATTTTTAACTCCAAAAGAAATCCCTTCAATGGAAACGGGAATCAGAGCGTTGAATTCTTGGTCTCTTGAGACCTCTTGGAAATCAATGTGAATCATTTGACCACTGAGTGAGTTCCTCTGAACCTCCTTAAGAATAGCTAAATGAGAATTGTTTTCGTCATCGTTAATTTCTATCAAAGCAGCAGACCCTGAAGCTTGTTTGTATACAGAAAGAAATTCGACTTGGTTTGTTGCAAAAGCATGGGAGCCTGATTTTCCGTATATAATTGCTGGAATTTCACCAGCTCTGCGTAATCTGTTCGCATGATTGCGTCCAGAACGTTTTCTGTTTCTTACACTAAGTTTTAAGCTCTTCATTGTAGTTCTTTGGTCTTATTTCGAGAAAAAGAAACAAAGATATTGATATGAATTTAAGAATCAATAACAAAATTAAATTTAAATCTGTCTACAAATACTTATTTAGAATAATTCTAAATAAGTATTTGCTTTTTAGAATGATTCCAATTAGCTTTTAAATATGAAATTCAATCCATCCCATAAAAAACAACTAGATGATGCGTTGTCGCATAAGGGGTTAAGAGCTACCAAGCAACGTGAACATTTGTTCAAAGTCATCATAGAATCCAATCACCCTACAGCAGATGAAGTTCACCTGAGTGCCAAAACTAATTTGCCTACTATCTCTTTGGCAACAGTCTATAATTGCTTGGAAACATTTGTTGAATGCGGCTTAGTGAGACCGTTTAACTTCGATAGAAAAGCAACTAGATATGACCCTGATTTGACGGACCATGCTCATTTTCAATGTAAAGAAAGTGGGGATGTATTTGATATTCCTATTAATGACGAAATTAAAAGTTACTTACAAAAATTATTACCTGCTGAATTTGAACTTGAAGCGGTTGAAGTTGCCTTCAGAGGTAAAGGACCAATAGCTCCCTAATTATCCAGATTTTATATCCAATTACTACAAAATGAACAAAACACTAGAAATTAAAAACCTCAACGTATCTATAGACGAGAAACCGATTCTTAAAGATTTCTCACTCACGATTCCTAAAGGAGAGGTGCATGCTCTAATGGGCCCTAATGGAACTGGTAAAAGCACTTTAGCTAAGGTGCTAGCTGGTCATGAGGACTATAAAGTTGATGGGGGAGAGGTTTTACTGGATGGTGAATCTATTCTTGGAGTAGAGCCAGATGAAATATCAAGAGCGGGCTTGTTCTTGGCATTTCAATATCCCCTTGAAATTCCAGGTGTAAGTATAGCAAATTTTATTCGTGCTGCTCTAACAGCAAGAATTTCAGAGGATGAAAAGTTTGATGCTCCTAAATATTATAGAGCACTCTATGAAAAAATGGATCTCTTAAAGATAGACCGTAAATTTACCGCTAGAAGCGTAAACGAAGGTTTTTCTGGTGGGGAGAAAAAACGATGTGAAATATTGCAAATGGCAATGCTTGACCCTGCCTACTGCGTATTAGATGAAACAGACAGTGGATTGGATATTGATGCATTGAAGATTGTTTCCAATGGAGTGAATCTGATGCGAGGTGAAGACAAGGGTATGTTAGTCATCACGCATTACCAAAGGTTATTAGATTATATAATCCCTGATGCGGTTCATATTATGTGGGATGGAGCGATTGTTCATAGCGGAGATAAAGAGTTGGCCAAAGAGCTAGAATCTCGTGGTTATGATTGGGTCAAAAATGAATTAGTGGATACAGCTGTTTAAAAGAGAACAAAGGATAATTATGAGTGATACCGCAGCAATAAATATAGATACCGAGAAGGGCAATTTTTTCTATGAGCAGGATTACGAATTTGATGCTGGGATTGGATTAGATTCTAAAGTAATCGACTACATTGTGGATGTTAAAGAAGAGTCCGAATGGGTTCGAGAATTTCGACAAAAGGCATTTGAAGTTTTCAAAAGTAAACCAATGCCGACTAAATGGGCAACAAAAGACCTGCACAATATTGATTTTGATAAGATACGTTACTATTTGTCACAAGGTCAAAAGCCGAGTCGGAGTTGGGAGGATGTTCCTGATGAAATGAAAGAAACGTTTGAACGTCTTGGGATTCCAGAACAAGAGAGAAAGTTTCTTTCTGGAGTGGAGGCTCAATTTGATAGTGAGGCCGCATATTCTAATATGAAAGAGGAATTGGCAAAAGAGGGAGTTATTTTTGTTGGTCCTACCGAGGGATTGAATGAACACGAAGAAATATTTCGTAAATATTTTGGGAAAGTCATCCCGACCGGAGATAATAAATTCTCTGCTTTAAACAGCGCTGTTTTTAGTGGTGGAAGTTTTATTTATGTTCCCCCAGGAGTGAAAGTGAAGCAACCTTTGCAGGCTTATTTCAGGATCAATGCTGAAAATTTTGGTCAATTTGAAAGAACTCTTATTATTGCAGATGAGGGAGCTGAAGTTACTTATATGGAAGGTTGCACAGCTCCTAAGTTTGAAACCAGCACACTTCACAGTGCAGTAGTTGAATTGGTCGCCTTAAAGGGTGCCAAAATTCAATATATCACTGTTCAAAATTGGTCTAATAATGTCTTTAATTTGGTCACCAAAAGAGGAATGGCAGAGGAAGATGCTACCATCAAATGGATTGATTGTAATATTGGCTCTCGTCTAACTATGAAATATCCTGGAGTGATACTTAAAGGTAAAAGAGCTCGAGGGGAAGTTCTCTCAATCGCATTGGCAAATGATGGACAGCATCAAGACACCGGTGCTAAAATGATTCATGCTGCAGATGATACGACAAGCAATATTATTGCTAAAAGTATCTCCGTTGGATCAGGCAGATCTTCTTATAGAGGTCAAGTTCATATGCCCAAACATTTAAAAGGCTGCAAGAATAACACAGAGTGCGACGCCTTATTAATCAATACCAACAGTCGAACCGATACTTATCCAGCGATTACAGTTCGAGGAAATGACAACTCCGTTCAGCATGAAGCGAGTGTTTCAAAGGTCAGTGCTGAGCAAATCTTTTACATGCAACAGCGAGGTTTGTCCGAGGGAGAAGCCATGAGTTTGGCAGTAAATGGTTTTGTGAATGATTTGATCCGTGAATTTCCGATGGAATACAGTGTAGAGTTAAAAAGATTGATTGATATGGAAATGGAGGGCTCGGTAGGTTAATCTAGATTTATTATTATCTAACCATTTACATTTTATTATGACACAAATTTGCGATCCTAAAAAAGAGGCGTCCTTGAGGAAAAGTATCCTGACTGAGGAAACTTTTAATAATCATATAAAGCAGTTTTCATCCTCTCCTTGGATTCAGGAATTGAAAATAGAATATTGGGAAAAATTCAAGTCATTGAAGATGCCTAAAAGAACCGACGAAGAATGGCGCTTTTCAAATCCCTCAGACATATTTCTTGAGCCTTTTATAAAAACGAGAGAGCCCGTTGATTCTGTTAAAGAAAAGACAATTTCTGAATCAAAAATGATTTCGGAATATTCGGGTAGAATGATTTTTACTGATAACTTTATGATTGATTATCAACTCTCCGATGAACTCAAAGCAAAAGGGGTCATTTGGGAGTCTTTAAATATTGCTTTTGAACGGTATCCTGATCTTTTAAAAAATTATTTCCTCAATGATCGTAGTACGTTGGGCGGGGACAAGTTTTTAGCTCTTCATGCATCCTACTGTGAAACGGGGGTGTTTCTATACATCCCTAAGGGTGTAGAAATTGAGAAGCCCTTTATTGCCTATCATTGGGCTCACGAATGTGAGACTGCTTTATTCCCTCACACACTGATTGTTACTGAAGACAACACTCTTGTTAATCATGTGGACATTTATCAATCCCTTAAACCTGAGGGAGATGCATTTTCCTGTGGATTAGAAACGATTTATGCAGGAGCTAATTCAAAAGTATTCCGGAAGAGCATCCAAAATTGGAACGAACATACGACTTCTTTTCAAATTGGAGAGACGATTGCCAAAAGAGATTGTTCAGTTAAAAATATCTCCGTTAATTTAGGGTCTAAAAAAGCACGTTTTGAAAACTGTATTAAAATTATAGAACCGGGTGCAGATGTGAAGACTTATTCATTGACTGTCGCAGAGGAGAAACAAGAATTTGATCAAAGAACGCATCAATACCATTTGGCTCCGAATGCGACTTCTGAGTTTTTATACAAGAATGCGTTGTTAGATAAATCACACACAATATTTAGCGGGATGATTGAAGTAGATAAATGTGCTCAACAAACAGATGCCTACCAAACGAATAGGAATTTATTGTTATCTCCTTTAGCAACTGCGGATTCATTGCCGGGCTTAGAAATTGAAGCCAATGATGTAAAATGTTCCCATGGTGCTACTACTGGACAGATTGATAGCGAAGAATTATTTTATATGAAAGCTCGAGGGATTCAGGAGCGGCAGGCAAAACAATTGTTAGTTTTTGGGTTTTTCGAAGAAATCATTGAGAAAATTGACAATGAGGATTTGCGAGAAAATATCCGGAGAGTAATAAACTTAAAATTTGAAGACAAAATTACAAAATAATGAGTTCTAATGACACAGTAGCACTTTCAAGGGAAGTGGAGGGAACTTTAATTCCTAACGGGGATCCTATGAATTTACCTGAGGGTCTGCTCGTAACAATCACACATCGTTTAGGAGGAAATTTTACAATCCTCACTGACAATGGTATGTTTCGAATCAAACGGGAAGATGCAGATGCTTTGGGAGAGGAGGTTGTAGGAGCTTCTCCTGAGACTCCTGATGTTTTTGAGGGAACTCCGGACGAAGATGAAATCTGGAATCAACTTAGAAATGTTTATGATCCTGAGATCCCTGTTAATATTGTTGATCTCGGTCTTGTTTATTCTATGGAACTTTCTAAGAACGATGATGGACAGTTCAAAGTGGATGTATCTATGACATTGACGGCGCCAGGGTGTGGTATGGGTCCAACAATTGCTGAGGATGCAGAGTCAAGGGTGAGGGAGGTTTCGGGTATCTATGAGTGCAAGGTAGAGATCGTCTGGGATCCTGTATGGAGCCAAGATATGATCAGTGAAGAGGGAAGAATGATTTTGGGTATGGTTTAATTTCTATTCTTTTTTCTTGTATCAGTTCTGAAAAAACAACTCGGGCCTGCACTTTTTTCTACCAAAATGTTAAAAAGTATTCATAACAAGTTTAAGGAATACAGTCCTATAAAGTATCTTTTTTTGTCTTTGATTTTAGGATTT
Source organism: uncultured Opitutia bacterium (assembly GCA_913049555.1). Classification (GTDB taxonomy): domain Bacteria; phylum Verrucomicrobiota; class Verrucomicrobiia; order Opitutales; family CAJWYM01; genus CAJWYM01. The sequence continues at coordinate 33,058 of CAJWYM010000012.1, read as the reverse complement.
CCTATTATTAAAGGTGATCTTGTATTTTGGTCTTTTGGAGTTCCTTTATTTGCTTTTTTTGCTCTATTTGTAACAAGAAATGCTCCTATAAGTTTATTCTTGGGTTCGCTACTTGGGATGATTGCTTTGCATAGTGGTAATCTTATAGAGGTTGCCGTTTTTTTTAAAGATTCCCTCCAAGAGATTTTTACAAATTCTTGGAAGATGGGTTCTATTTTATTTACGCTTTTACTTGGAGGCTTTTCTGGACTGATTCGTTTTGGTGGGGGTTTAAAATCTGTAATCTATAGATTTATGGGGGTTTCTAAATCATCGAGAAGGGCTGAAAGTTTAGCTGCCAGCTCTGGATTCATTACTTTCTTTGATGGATTGGCTAGTAATTTGTTGATTGGTAAAATGAACCAACCTTTATTTGATATGCTCAAAATTCCAAGAGTGCGATTGGCTTATATTGCCGATACTACCGGTTCTTGTATCGCATCTATCGCGGTTTTTTCCACTTGGATAGCGACTCAAGTAGCCTTGATCTCTGAGGGCTTGAATCGTTCTTCTCTCCATTCAATCGCAGAAAGCTCTTACTGGATTTTTATACAATCCATTCCTTACAATTTTTACAGTTTCTTTGCCCTAATTGTATTGTTTTTTGCCATCTATTTTCAGCTTTATACCAATGGAATGAGATCTTCTGTATCCCCTGTAAATGATGGCGAATCAGATGCTGTAAATAAAATGACCTACGATCCTAAGGGATGGTTGCGGGTAGCAATTCCAATTTTTGTATTGATTTTCTTTTCAATAATCTGGATGTATTTTGACGGTGTCTCAGAGGTTTTTCCAATTACAACTTTCAAAATTGCTATGGCCTTTAGTAATTCTCAGACAATGTTTATTTTAAACGTTTCTGCTATGCTTTCAATTGGGATCGCTCTGATCATGAATAAGCGGAGATCTTTTGTCGCAGCTATAGTGGCTTTTCGTGATGGGTCTTTTTCGATGCTTAGTCCGTTGGTCGTTTTATTGAGTGCTTGGATCTTATCTAAAGTGATTACGGAATTAGGAACGGTTGATCAACTAGTCTCGCTACTAACGGGTTCTATTTCTCCTGCTTTATTTCCGATTGTAATTTTAATAATCGGTGTAATTGTTTCCTTTTTTACTGGAACCTCATGGGGAACCATGGCCCTCCTTATGCCATTAGCTATTTCACTAAGTGTTGAGGTTTTAGATTTGCATGCAGAGGCTGATTTGCGACCTCTTCTTGCAGTGATTGGTGCTGTATTTAGCGGTTCTGTATTTGGAGATCATTGCAGCCCTTTCAGTGATACAACCATTGTTTCTGCTGTGGCTTCAGGTGTAAGTCCTTATCAGCATGTTGTCACTCAGTTGCCCTATGCTATCTTGGCTTTAACATTGAGCATTTTCATGGGCCTATTTGTTGGTTTTTTAGACCTTCATTGGATTTTCGCTTATATTTTTGGTATCCTCCTAATGTCCGGTATTCCTTTAGTTTTAATAATGAGGAAATCTTAGGAATTTCATAATTTTCTATAGATTCATTCTGGAACTTTAAAAAAAAAGTCGCTCTCTTATTTTGGGATCCTATATAATAAATCTCTATGAGTAGATTGCCTTTTAGAGTTGGTTATGGATATGACATTCACCGGTTGGTAGCGGGTAGATTACTTATTTTAGGGGGTATAAAAATTGATTCAAAATTAGGTCTTGAAGGCCATTCAGATGCCGATTGCCTAACACATGCCATTGCAGATTCTATCCTAGGAGCGGTCGGCTTAAAAGATATTGGACATTACTTTCCACCTACTGACCCCTCCATTGCCGGAATTGATTCACAGCAAATTTTAAAAAAAGCGGTTGAAGAAGCTTTTGCTATTGGTTACAGCATTGGCAATGTGGATGCTAGTATTATCGCAGAAAAACCAAAAATTATTGCTTATGTAGCTTCTATGAAGGATGTGTTAGCAAAAACTATGGGTATTGATACTGAAAATGTAGGGATCAAGGCCACAACTCATGAAGGTCTAGGGGATTTAGGAGCAGGTCTAGGGATCGCAGCCTCATCTGTTTGTTTACTTATTAAAAATGAAGCACTTTCTTGAACTTTTATCCGCAAATGGATATGGCTTCAAAATTTAACTTCTCTTGTTTACAGTTGCTTCCAAAAAAAGGATAGGTATTTTTTAAGAATACCTAATTGATTGAGTCCTCGACGAATGACTTCAAGCAATCTGGATCGATCTCTGTTTTGAAAGTCACTCTTTGATTTCTAATATTCTAGAGAACAAATTCTTTACAAAACGTCCGCAAAATTTGGCTTGAGTTTCACAAACACCCAATAGCCAACTATAAAAATTAGAAAACTGGATACATACATATAAATCAATTGATGATTGGTGGGAGACCGATTCCAAAGCATAATGTTCCTAGCAACGTCTATAAAGTGGATGATAGGATTCCATTTAATTATATTCCATACTAGAATTGAATAATCCTTAATCATAGCAGTAGAGAAAAAGACGGCACTGCTGTACATCAAGACAATAGAAAAATTATCCATCAACTTTGCAATGTCTCTTAAAAACACCCCAAGTGCTGAGAGAAGCCAAGAGGTTCCTAATAAGAATAGAAACATGGGTAACAAAAGAACCGGTAGCCAAAAAGCAGTGACATGCAGGCCATTGCCCCAAAAAATAATCCCTACAAATACTAACATCATAGTAATCAGAAAATTATAGATAGATGCTCCAATCAATGATATGGACAAAATCTCAAGTGGAAATACTACTTTTTTAACAAAATTAGGTTGATTCACAATTAGAACAGGAGATTGGGTAATGATTTCGGCAATCAATCGGAAAATGGTTAAGCTCAAAAAGATCCCTAACGCATAATCCGCTGAAGTTTCATTTTCAATTGCGTTGTATCTTCCATTGAAGATTTTACCAAAGACGATTGCGTAAATGGAAAACATTATTAACGGGCTGAGAAGCATCCAAAAATTCCCAAGTAGGCTTCCCTTGTGAGATTGCTGAATATTACGCTTTATAAATTGGGTAGCTAGGGGATAGTGTTTTAATAATGAAATCATAATTACAATTAAATATTCAGCGCGCCCCCTTCATGATTGCAGAGATCGTCCTCAAAATAATCTGTAAATCTAGAAGTGCAGATGCGTGCTTCATGTAATAAAAATCATAACTCAGTTTTTCTAAAACGTCTTCTTCCGTTGCTGCATAAGGGTAGTTGATCTGGGCCCATCCAGTGAGGCCAGGCTTTACTAAATGTCGGTAAGGATAGAGCGAAATTTTCTGAGACCATATTTCTGAAATATCAGTCCATTCAGGCCTTGGCCCAATCATTGACATTTCGCCAGTAAGTATATTCCAAAATTGTGGAATTTCATCGAATCGAGTTCTTCTTAAGAGTTTTCCTACCCAGGTAATGCGATCGTCGTTTTTACTGGCCCATCTTGAATTGGATTCGGAAGAATGGACAAACATAGTTCTGAATTTCCAAATTGTAAAAGGATTCCCACGCAGTCCAACTCGTTTTTGTTTGTAGAAAACAGGTCTCCCAGATTCAACTAAGATGACTAGAGAGATGGCAGCAATTAGAGGGAGTGTTAAAAGCAAACCGACTAGAGCGATAACAATGTCAAACAATCGTTTCCACCTATGATAAATAGGGTGGGTGAGTCTAAGGTCTAATTCAAGCAACCAACTAACTCCAAGTTTACTACAACTTACTTTGTAAAAATAGCGCTCTAAAAAGCTGCTTTTGCTACTTACTTGAATTCCATGAGATAAGCACTTTATCCATGGATTGTTGTCTTGACTAAAAGATTGATGATCAATGACTAACTCATCTGCTTTTAAACTTTTACAAAGCTCTATTAATTGACCGCTGTTATTATGGCGATTGAACTCTGATTCATTCAAACTCGCTGTTTCAAATGGAAGGCCGCTCAATTTAATCATAGCGGCCAAGTGAATGCGTTCTTTGCGTGGTAAGAAGAGGAGAATTTTTCGGTTTGAGTGGGAACTAATCCTCCAAATAATCATCCTTATAATTAGTAGGATTAAGATGCTAGTGACAAATATTTGGATCCCAACGGTTCTCCCAAGCTGAAATAAAAATGCGAGGTATAAAAAAAGTAAGAAGCATGCCATTCCAGAGGATACACCAATCAAAGTTCTTCCCATATTGGGCCAAAACCTTCTTTGTCTCAATGGGTCTTGAAGTCCTACTATGTTACAGCATACCGACAAAAAGAGAGCATAACTAATCGCAGCAAGATAGGCGGAGGGTTGATTCTGGATGGTAGAGTTCCAAGAAACATTCAGATCCTCATTGTAGGAATAGGCCAATAAAACAGTTATGAATGCAAGGATAGCATCAATTACAAGCCAAGTCCTACCGGTTATGTACCAATCTGTTCTTTTTTGCATGAAAAACTTATCTTACAAAACTAAGAATGAAACCCAAATGAAAAAGTAAAAAAAAAGGGGGCAATCGAATCGCCCCCTTTTGTATTCAATTATAACAAAATCTATCTTTTATTTTCGAATAGACGTCTTTCTTTAACTTTATTAGCGCTTTTGCCAATACGATCTCTCATATAGTACATGCGAGCCTTCATGGTGATACTTTCACGATCAATTTCAATTTTTTCAATATTAGGAGAGTGAACAGGAAATACTCTTTCCACACCCACACCAGAGGCAATTTTTCTAACTGTGAAAGCTTCGTGGATTCCACTGCCTTTGCGAGAGATAACGATGCCAGCGAATATTTGGATTCTTTCTTTCTCACCCTCTCTTACTTTTAAATGGACGCGAACTCCGTCTCCAACTTTAAATTTTTCACGTCCCTCGAGGAGTTGTTCTTTTGTTATTTCGTTAATAATTGGGTTCATATCTTTGTAATGTTAATTTTCTATTAAATCAGGTCTCAATGTGCGTGTTTTAGAAATTCTATTTTCTTCTCTCCATTCCTCTATTTTCTGATGATTACCAGATAGTAAAACTTCAGGAACTTCTAAGTCTCGGTAAACAGCAGGTCGAGTGTATTGAGGGTGGCTAAGTAAATTGTTTGTGAAGGACTCATTCATTAAAGATTTGTCATCTCCTAATACTCCAGGGATAAATCTGGAAATAGAATCTACAGCTACTGCAGCTGCTAGTGTACCATTAGTTAAAACGTAATCTCCAATTGAAATTTCACGATCTACTAAATGATCACGAATTCTTTGATCAATTCCTTCGTAGTGTCCACTGATAAAAAGGAGATGATCTTTATGAGCCAATTTTTTAGCCAATGAGGAGGTTAAAGGTTGCCCATCAGGAGACATATATAGAACTTCAGTGTCGTTTCCTGCTAGTTCTTCAACCGCAGAAAATACAGGTTCCGGTTTGATTACCATGCCAGCACCACCTCCAAAAGGACGGTCGTCTGCTGTAAAATGGGGTCCTGAGGTCCAATCTCTTAAATTATGAAGATGAATTTGCAAAATTTGTTTTTTTTGAGCATTTCCAAGCATACTGTTGGAACAAAAACCAGAAATCATCTCTGGAAACAAAGAGAGAATATCGTATTTTTTCCGAATATCCATTGTTTCCTGTAAGAAAGAGAAGATTTAAATCCTATGATTACTCGGCGGTTGCAGTTTCAGCTGCTAACTGGTTGCGACTTTTGCGAATCAAGTTTTTTGCAGTGTCTGTTGGTTTAGCTCCAACGCTGATCCAGTGATCGATTCGATCTAGTTTAAAATTAATTTGTTCCTCTTCTCTTTTAAATTGAGGATCATAGATCCCAAGAGCTTCAATGAATTTTCCATCACGACGAGCGCTTGATTCAGCCACTACCAATTTAAAAACTGGGCGGTGAGTGGCTCCGTGACGTTGCAATCTGATTTTTGTTGCCATTATGTAATTTATTTCGGTTAAAACTTATTGAGAAACGTTAAATCAAGCCCATTTTTAAGACGTGTGTCAACGAATTTCATTTACACATGCGCAAATTAATCGAATTATAAGGTTTTGATTACTAAATCTTATTAATAAAAACAATTAAGGAATCATTTTTATGCTAAATGCTGGTATTGTGGGATTACCGAATGTCGGTAAAAGTACACTTTTTAATGCTTTGACAAAAACTAGAAAAGCGGAGTCGGCTAATTATCCATTTTGCACCATAGATCCAAACGTTGGAGTGGTTCAAGTTCCAGACAATCGACTGCAACCTTTAAAAATACTGGCCAAAACGAACAAAGTTATCCCTGCGGCAATTGAAATGCTTGATATTGCTGGACTTGTAGAGGGAGCTAGTAAGGGGGAAGGATTGGGAAATCAATTTTTAGCCAATATTAGAGAGGTGGATGCGATTGTTCATGTGGTGAGGTGTTTTGAGGACGACGAGATTATTCACAACATGGGCTCTGTAGATCCTGTTCGGGACATTGAAATTATAAATACTGAGTTGATGCTTTCAGATTTGCAATCTGCAGAGAATCAACTTCAGAAACTCATCAAGCGAGCAAAAAGTCAAGAAAAGGAAGCGGTAGTCAATCGGGCTCTTATGGAAAAAGTTGTGGATCACTTGAACAAGGGGAAACCTATTGTTACGATGGAGTTGGATAAAGACGATCGGGAAAGAGTTCGACAATTTGGAATGCTTACTAGTAAACCTGTTTTGTATGCTTGCAACGTAGCAGAAAAAGATTTGGCGAATTTGGGTTCCAATTCGTTGATTGAAACTGTGCGAGAATATGCATTGCAGGAATCCAACGCGGGTATTTGCATTTTATCTGCTGGAGTAGAATTTGAATTGATTGATTTTTCTGTCGAGGAAGCTCAAGAATATTTGCTAGAGCTAGGCTTGGAGGATTCAGGAGTTTCAGATTTGATTCGTTCTGTCTATTCTCTACTGGGTTTAGCTTCTTATTTTACTGCAGGGGAACAAGAAGTTAGAGCTTGGACTTTCAAACGAGGAATGAGTGCACCTGAATGCGCAGGTGTCATTCATACAGACTTTCAAAAGGGTTTTATAAAAGCAGATGTAGTCTCTTACCAAGATTTAATAGATGAGGGGAGTATTGTTTCTGCCAGAGAAGCTGGTAAGTATCGATTGGAAGGGAAAGATTATTTGTTTAAAGATGGAGATGTAGCACTTTTCAAATTCAATCGCTAAGTTTGGCTTTAATTTTTATCCGATTAGATGTGTTTCACTCGCTGAGCCAAAAAAGCTATAAATAAAAATCCGCCCACAACTACAAATGGGAAGATTTCAGGTCTTAGGTCTGATAAAAAATGGGTATAAGATTCAGAGGCTGTCACAGTGAGCGCACCGTATCCAAAGGCACAAATAATTACATAGATAGCAAATCTCATAATTACATGAAATTCAGCAATGCTCTTCTTTATCATTGTGTTCAGACTGTCCCCGTAAATCACTAATAAAGTTGCGACTTGAGCCATGCCGATGTCTTTTGTATAGGGACGGATCCATTCGGTGATCGTTTCCAAAAAATCAAATATAATATGCATTTAGGTTTTGTTGCTTATTAAATATTGAATGGCAAACCAATAACCTTCAAATCCCATTCCAGAAATAACCGCTTTAGAAACAGGAGCTGTAAAAGATTTTTGGCGAAAATCTTCTCGACAATAAATATTGGTTAGGTGAACCTCAATGGTTTCAATTTCTGTGCCAGCGATACAGTCTCTAAGAGCTATGGATGTGTGAGTTAAAGCACCAGGGTTGATTACCATCTTGGTAATCTTGTTGTCGGATGTCTCCTCAATTTTATCGATCAGAGAACCTTCATAGTTCGATTGAAAAAATTCCAATTCGGTGTTGTCTAAAACTTTAATTTTTTCTTCTAGGTAGTTTTGAAGGTCATTCAATGTCTTGGAACCATATTTTTCAGGCTCTCGTAATCCAAGTCTGGCTAAGTTGGGACCGTTAATTATTAATATTTTCATTATACAATATTCGCTAAAATATACAATAAAGGGTATTGCCATTTGAAGGCAATACCCTTTGAAGAGAACGAAATATTAACTAAGCTTTTACTATTTTACCCGCTTTAATAGCTTTGACAGATACCCAAATGCGTTTCACCTGACCAGAGGGTAACTTTACACGAACTCTTTGTAAGTTGGGTCTAAAAGTACGTTTGTTGCTTTTAACAACGTGAGTACCAATACCACCGCTTTTTTTAGTTTGTCCTTTGCGGATGATTTTACCACCTTGATGAGGACGTTTTCCTGTTATTGCACAAATTCTAGACATAAGAATCCAATAATGGCCCTTTAAAACCATTAATCAAGACTAATCCAAAAAAATATTTTTATTGATTAAAGTAATTCTCCTATTAAATTAAGTTTAAAATTTATGCCACAAGACACTGATTTTCAAAACGCTTTGCTTCGGATAGATGAGCTCTACCCGGCTCCACAAGTGATGGCTAAAGCTGTTGATATTATGCAGGATCCTGACATGAAAGCTTCTGATTTGGTGGATCTGCTGAAAACAGACGCTAGTTTGACTGCCGACATCGTCCGTCTAAGCAACAGTGCCTATTATGGTTTTGCTATAGAGTGTACAAACCTTACTAGTGCGATCAACAGAGTTGGCTTTTACGAAGTTCTACGTCTTCTAAATTTAAGCATTTCTAAAAGTGTTCTAGCTAAAGACTTAACCGCTTACGGAGTCAGCGCTCAAGATTACTGGACTTCTTGCGCTTCAGTAGCGATTTTGATGGAATCCTTTGCAAAGGCAAATGATCAGGAGTCCAACGATGCTTACACCATTGGTATTTTACATTCCATCGGTAGAGTATTAATAAATCAGTTACTCAATGATTTTGGTTTTACGGTATCTTGGGATGGGGATCGTGATTTGTCTGAATGGGAGGTGGAATCTGTCGGTTTTACCTCAGCCTATGCTGGATCTATTTTGCTGAAAAGATGGAATTTCCCTAATGAAACTTGTGGAATTGTATTGAATCAATTGAAACCGGACCGGGTTCCATTTTCGCCGGAATTGTTAAAAGCTCTTTGCTTTTCCAAAGATTTAGTAAAAGCAACGGGTTCAAGTTTTGAAAATGAAGACTGGAAAGTCGACCCTGAAGATCCATTCCTTGTGTCCAGTCAAATCTCAATCACTCAACTTATAGAAATTGTTGAGGAAGCAAAGATTGAACTGGGGGCGCTTAAAGAAAATTTGGAGTTTTAAATTTCCCTCTCATCCCTTTTTTAGACCAAAATGAGAATTTTTTTAAAACTAAGAGCTTTCTTTGCATATTCTATATTTTGACCAAATATACCTAAAACTCCTTGAAAACATTTCTGGGTCACTTTTGATCCAAGCGTTGATATCCTCAACCTGTTTCCAACATCCCTCACAGATTTCATCAGTATTCAAACGAAGAGAGGAGTCGTGTTGAAAATCGTAGACTTTAACAAATTCTTGCCCAGTTTCCTCTTTAGCACTTGTTTTTAGAATGAAATTTAGAGATTCAGGTTGAGCTCCTACTTCTTCAAATGTTTCTCTTAAAGCAGCTGCATCGTAGTCTTCGCCGCTGTCTAAATGTCCAGAAACTGAGCTTCCCCAGCATAGGGGTGAAACATCTTTAGATGCGGACCTTCTTTGTAAAAAATATTCATTTTCTTTGTTAAAAATCATTACATGAACCGCACGATGCATTTTGCTGTATCTATGGACATTCGATCGCAAATCCTTGCCCACAACATGGTCATTCCTATCAACAATATCAAAATATTCAGGCATTGAATTATCGGATCAATTGCTGATATTCAGTAAAATCACCCTTGAATCCATTTGGAATTCCCTTTGATACGACTGCCACTGCGTCATGTGAATGCAAAGATTCAAGATGAGAACAAGCAATCTCGAAGTCTGTAATTCTACTTTCAGAATTGAATTGTTTGTAAAGCAAACGAACTGCATCTTCTACAAAAATAGAATTGGCCCCATTCAATTCGGCAAAGGCTTGTTCATCCTCTCGTTTTACCATGACTTGAGTTTCAGTGGGAATCCCGGTAACACATAAATGGTGGAGTTCATTAAAGCTGATGGATTGTTCGTTATCAATTCGGGCTTTTATACTGGCAGTGCTTCTTTGAGAATGAGGAATTCCATAGACCCCTCTTACCTCTCTAGCATGCTCTGAAAGTACCATTGAGCATGGACATGAAGAAGAGTAAATATAATCAAAATGAACAATTTTGTGAAATTGATCCTGCTCGTCTAAAAGTCCTTCAAATGCGCAATTGTAATATTGATAACCAGAAAGTCCGCTCCTTAAACTTTCGCGAAGCATCGGAAATGAAAAATCAATTTTTAACCAAGCACGAGAGGATTTTAAATTAATCTTGTAATCTAATAGAATTTTTTCAATGAGTTCTGGACTGAATACTTCTTTTTTGTAGTCATAAAAAGTCCGAACAATTCGAGACATATTAATACCCTTAGAATCCTTTTTTAAAGAAACAGTTCCGGAAATAGAGGCTTCAAGTTGAATAACAGCGCCCCCTTTTTGTTTGAAAAATAAAGGCAGTTTAAAATTGGAAGATCCGACCTGAATGATAGGAACATTTGCACCACAGATGGTTTCACTTTTTCCATTTTGCATATCAGGCATGCTTTTCTTGTATGCGTCCGATACAAGAAAATTTGCATCATAGGATCTGCTTAGTTTTTGATCCAAATTATCATTCATTCTTTTTCGTCTCTACTTCTTTTCTGTCAGGTTGATTGTATTAATCCCTCATACGATTAGAAATAGAGCTAAAAGGCAAGTTACAATTCTTTTTAGGGGTTTGATTTTTCCGCTCCGAACCTCTTGTAATGTCTTGTGAACTTGACATTTTTTTTCAATTCCTCAATGTAAAATTTCATTTCCCAACCCCTCCATCTATAGTTTATTGATGGTCCCCGTTTCTTAAATCTAAATTAATATGATAAATACTCAAATCCCTGAATACACTGGCGATTATCCCACAGTTTCCGGTTTCGAAGATGAAATCTTAAGCGCGCTCAAGGAGTCAAAAAAATCTCCAGTTTACCTGAATGATTCTGACATCAATTTTGACAGTATTCACAGTGCTGCTGCAATTGCCTTGCACATGCAACAGCCATTGATTCCCGCTGGAGGTGAGGATTTAGAGACTGCAGATATGATCTCCAATCTGCAGTATATGATGGACAACCAACATATAGGAGACAATCACAATGCCCCTGGATTCCATTGGTGTTACAAGAGAATTGGAGAATTTATCCCAAATTTGGTCAATGAAGGAAAAAGTCCCCGGGTGATGTTAGAATATAGCGGTGTTCTTTTGCATGGATTGAGAAAAATGGGTTTGCATGATGTGATTGATACTTTGAAAAATATAACCTGTGACTCTAAATATAGGTCAAAAATCGAGTGGCTTGGGTGCCCTTGGGGGCATGCTGTAGCGCCTTCAACTCCTACTCAAGATTTCAAATTGCAGATTCAGGCTTGGCAACAACATTTTGCTGGGATTTTTGGAATGGAGGCACTGAGTCGAGTCCGAGGTTTTTCTCCATCAGAAATGGCTTTGCCTAATCACCCTGATATTTCTTATGAGTATGTCAAATCCCTTAAAGACTGCGGCTATGATTGGGTTTTAGTTCAAGAGCATACAATTGAAATAGCTAGCACCGGTCACCATCCTCACCAGTCTCATTTGCCACATCGTTTAGAATGTAAGAATTCGAAAGGGGATACAGTAAGCATAATTGCTATCGTTAAAACTCAGGGATCGGACACAAAATTGGTAGCTCAAATGCAACCTTGGTACGAAGCTAAAAGTTTAAATCGTTGGGATTTATCAGGAAAATCAGTGCCTCCACTAGTTACCCAAATTGCCGATGGTGAAAACGGAGGGGTGATGATGAATGAATTCCCATCTAAGTTCAACGAAGTCGCATCCCATTGCACAGGCACCCAGACACCTTTAATGAACGCTACCGAATACTTGGAATTTTTGAGTTCCAGAGGAATTACTGAAGACGATTTTCAAACGGTTCAACCTGTCAAACAAAAGCAGATCTGGGATATTTTCGAAGCTGGAGAGGGTCCAGAAAAACTGGAAAAAACAATAAAAGAGCTTAAAGAACAGGATTCGAACTTTCATATGGATGGCGGTTCTTGGACGGATGACATTTCATGGGTGAACGGGTATGACAATGTATTAGTGCCTATGGAGCAGGCAAGTGCATCTTTCTATCAGAAAGTTCTCAAGCAAAAGGTTCCAACCACGCATCCAAATTTCAACAAAGCCTTGTTTTATCTAATGAGTTCTCAAACCTCCTGCTACAGGTATTGGGGTCAAGGGCTTTGGACCGACTACGGGAAAGAGATTTGTCGTAGAGCAGAAGCGATTGTTGAAAACGATTTTTAAATTTCATGGATTTTAAAAAAGTTACTTACAATTTTCTTCAGTCCTTTAATAACGATATTAAAGTACAATAAATTTGAGATCCACCAACTTATTACTACAGTGTATATAATTGCTTCTAATACCTAAAAATAATTATGGCTCGAACGATTCATCACGCTTTAGTATTAAATCTGCATCAACCTCCGGGCAATCTCAACTATTTGTGGGACAACGAAGAATGGGAAGCGAAGGAAATTTTGTGGGCATTGGATCGAATTCCTCGGATGTTGTGGAATTATGAAGATATTGCTCGTGTTCATTTAACACTATCTGGTAGTCTACTAGAGACAATTGCTAGCCCTAACTTTCAAGAGAAAGTTTATGGGACTGTTAAATTAGGGGACTTGCTCTGGCATTATCAAAATGAAAAAATTATAAATATCCTAGGAATGGGATATTACCATCCTGTATTGGCTCTGATTCCAAAGGCGGATCGGGAGGCTCACCTTTCCCGTTGGTTAGAAATTGCAGGACATTTATTTCATCGTAATAATTTCCAAGGTTTTTGGCCCTCTGAGATGGGTTTTTGCATGGAACTGATTCCTCTTATAAAAAAAATGGGTTATCAATTTGTGATGGTGGATAGCCGTCACATTATTCCCAAAGGAAATTTGACCTGGCAAGAAATTCGTTATCAACCGCACATTGCCAAATATGGGGGGGAGGAGATTATTGTAATCGTTCGTGATCGGGAGGTTTCAAATGCTCAAGAATCAGGAATGAGTTTTGATTGGTTCAACCATGAATTGCAAGAAAGGACAAAATGGTGCGATTTTGAACCCTTGGTGATGACTGCAACTGATGGTGACAATGGCGGGTGGTTCCGTAATACTGATAATAAAGGGAATTTCTGGAATGCATTTTACCTCCCTTTTTTGGAAGAAGTTAAATCTGGGCATACTCCAATTCGGCCTTGTTTTATTCATGAGTATATTGAAGAGCATGGGGTTGGAAAAGAAGTAAGGGTGGCACCTGGGGCTTGGAACACAGGGTGGCACCATGGAAGTGGTTTTGTTCAGTGGACTGGATCTAAGGCTCAGGTTGACGCAATTGAACGGATTCAGAAGGTCAGTGATCGATACCATGCGATCGCGAGTCAAATTTCAAAAGAAATGCCTGACAGGACTGAAGATGCATATTGGAGGCTACTAAGAGCTCAGACAAGTTGTAATCTTTTTTGGGGAGAGGCTTGGTTAGACCGGTGTCATAATGATTTGGATGATTGTGAGTCGATACTAGAAGATTTAGAATCCATGACAATTTGGTCCTAAAATACTCACAATCGAATTCATAATATCCAATAGAGCTTGAGATCAATCGATTTTAAGCACCTTCATTGTTTGAAGGAGTAAAACGTAAAATCTGCGAAGTTCTTTACATAGAATTTATGTAATCAACTTTTTATTGTTTTTAATAGTGTGACCTGAATTAAGGACTAAATCATCCACCAAAAAGTCCTTTTCCAAACAATCATTTAGGTTCAAATACTATGCACTGCCAAATCTTAAGATTTTTAAAGCATCTAAAATCCAAGTATAGAATTAAAAAATTTCACTCTTATTTTTTGTTTAAAAAGAACAGACGTCTTATTAAAAAAGCAAATTTCTTAAATTTTCTTCTTTGCAGATCGTTAAAAACAATTAATAATAAAGGGTATATTTAATTTTACTTTCCTCTAATAACTTCATTTTTTCAATTTTACTTTTAAACCTGCACTGGTTCTGCCCTATGGTTCCTGTTAAAAATACACTTTTAATAACTTTTTGTTTATTTTTATTATTAACTTCTTCATTAAAATCAGACCCCAACAGTTTAGCGTTTTCTGATTTAAAGGCTCAAACAGAATCTTTTATTGAATCTGGTGATTTTCCGACTGCTCTTCCTTATCTTAAGGAAATGATTAAAAGAACAGAGGCATTAGGGGATGCTACTAAAAGAAAACCATTAGAGCCATTGTTTTATTTTGTTGCTTTGGGACACATGATGAAGCACTCCCAAACTACTCAACCTTCAGAATTAAGAGAAGCTTTGAAATATTTTGGGTTCTATGAGAAAGAATTCAAGAGTGAGCAACGCTATGTAAATGTATTATCCTCTAGGGCTGATTGTTATCGAGTTTTGGGGGATTTTAAAAATGCGATCCTTCCTCTTAAAGAGTTGATTAATAAACGCAATAGACCTTATCGATACAGCGAGGAAGTGTATCAGGCTACTTTAGAAAAAATAGTGGAAGCTTATTACATTCTTCAAGACTGGGACAATGGTGAATCTTGGTTTCGTAAATTATTGAATGAAACCCAAAAAGAGGAAGAAAAAGGCAGGGCTGCTTCTGCTTTAGTGGAACTGTATTTAAAGAAAAATCAGGTTGATAAAACCATTGCTTTGTTGCCCACCTTGTTGAAAGAATCTCCTTCACGCTACTCCCTAGGTTTGAATGTTGCTCTACTAAAAGCAGGCAATCAAATGAGAGCTTCCGGTAAGTACAACCAAGCCTCTTTATTCTTTTCTTTAACCTTAACTCCGGACGAGATGATTGCTTACAATGAGAAGCGCATTCGCTCCTTAAAAAGTAAGCTCTCTTTTTTTAAACGAAAAAAGAGACAAGAAATGATCGAAGAGTTAGAGCTCGATATTTTCAACACTCAACAATTGATGGAATCCCTCAGAAAGGTGGAAAGCTACGGTCCTGATCTAGATATTTTAAAAGCTAGGGTTTATTTTGATACGGGTCGAATTTGGGAAGCTTATTATTCCCACAACAAAATTATAAACGATTACAAAGACCATGAAAATATTGAAGAGTTTATCTTTGCAACGATTCATGGAGCCAATCAAATTGGAAAACCTGAATTGGCGATGGATATTGGGCGTGAATATTTAGCAAACCCATCTTATCAAGCTTTCAGAAAAGATGTAGCTATGATGATGATGCAGGTTTACCAAGATCAGGGAGACTATGACCGCTTTTTCGAATTGGGCAACGAATTCGTAGAGCAATTTTCGGAAAATCAAGATGGGGGGGTTGTTATTTATTTGATGGGAAATACTTGGTTGCAACTGAACGAAATTGA
This sequence comes from uncultured Opitutia bacterium, assembly GCA_913049555.1. Taxonomy (GTDB): domain Bacteria; phylum Verrucomicrobiota; class Verrucomicrobiia; order Opitutales; family CAJWYM01; genus CAJWYM01. The sequence goes on along the minus strand of CAJWYM010000012.1, from coordinate 17,478 downwards.
TACGCTCATCTCAAAATTCAAACAATTTATTAATAGTTATCCAAAAGCCCCTTGGCTGGACGGTTGTTATTACTGGGTTGGATTGGCTTCTATTTATCAAGGCAACTTCAATAGAGCAAAAGAGTTTTTTGGTCCTCTAGTGGATAAATATCCTTTTTCCACCTACAATGAGGATGGATTGTACAGATATGCGGTCTCCATCTATGGGTCTGGAGATGTCGATGGAGGTGAAGAGGCGTTCAAAAACTTCATCGACAAATACAATACTGGAAGTTTAAGGGGTGAGTGTGAGTACTTTCTTGGTCAAATTTACGGATCTAGAGGAGAAATTGATAAAGCGGTCGAGCATTATTCTGAGGTGAGTTTATATGCGGATAGTGAAGATTATATAAAGAACTCTTTTTTTGAGAGAGGTAAATTATTTTTTAAAAATAAGATGTATCAGGAAATGGCTGGGGTATATAAAGATTTTCTAGATCAGTATCCTGAAAGTCCCTCTTTTACAGATGCTATTTACGAGATGGGGCGAGCTAAAGAGTTGATGGGCAAACCTGGAGAAATGCAGAAAGACTATATGGAGGGTATTATTAATTATGGCAATTACCCAGATAGCAAGGGAGTTGATAAATTACTGGATGTATTTGTAAGCAAATACTATACGACTAGAAATCATCTTGAAAAGACCATTCAATTTTTAGAGGAATGTTTGAAAGATAGTAACTTTTGTGAGCGTTTTATTAAAGACAAAGGATATCTGTATGAATATTTTGTGGAAAATAGTTTCATAGATCGAAAGGTGGAACAGCGGTTTAGAAACGACAAGGATTTTGAATCCATGGAAACCATTATTGACCCTCTTAAATCGACTCTTAAATCTTACAAGACCCAATACGCAGTTTTTCCAAAAACAACTCCCGAGGATTTATTTCAACCAGCCTTTAAAAAGGCGAACAATTCAGGGCAATATACTTTGGCTTTTAGATTACAGATGGCGCTTGAGGAAAGGGGTATTTTTGTAAACAAGTCTAAAGTGTTTTCAGAGGATGATTTTCAATTTGCAAGTCCCAAACTATTGGTTTGGATTGCAAGTAAACTGAAGTCTTCAGATCCAGAACTTGCTAAAAATGCAAATTCTAAAGTGATCGACGAATTTCCCGAGTCTTCCTATGTTTTAGATGCTTTGATTTCAATGGGTGAATTAGCTCAGAAAAATAAGAATTACAATTCTGCAATGAATTATTATGAGAAAGCATCCTTACAGTTTTATGACAATGAACAAGTTCCTCTCTTAGTTATTAAAATGGGGGATATTATGCGAGAACAAGGACAGTTCGAGAATGCGCGCGAAAAATATCAATCCATTCTGAAGACCCCTTCTTGGAGGACTGGAACTTTACAGGCCCAAGCTTTGTATCATTTAGGACTCTCTTACTTTGATGAACAAAAATACAATGAGGCGCACGGATTCTTTGAGAGAGTTTTTGTTGGACATGCTTATTTCGCTGATTGGGCGATACAAGCATACATGATGGATGCCCGAACCTTGACCAAAATGGGAAATAATGCAGATGCCAAAAAGACCTTGAAAGAGTGTTTGGCTAAGGATTCTTACAAAGAAAACCCTTACTTCTTGGAGGCTCAAGAACTCAATAATACCCTGTAAAAAGATTTCATGAATACTTCAAATCTATCTTTTCTTAAATTTCACTTCTATTTGCTCTTAGGTTCTTTCACCATTGCAGCTTCTCTCTTTGCAAATAAATACCTTGATGAATTTGGAAATTTACCCATCCATGTCACTCAGGGCAAGGGAGTCAGCCAAAAAGAATATATCCTCCATGATTTCGATGGTCGGAATTTTGTAATGTCACAAAAAGGAATGGAGGAGATGGAAATTCTCTTACCCGTTTCCAGCTCAGAATCATTAAAATATATACAGAAGGACTTATACAACCAAGCGATTGCTTTATTAGCAGATCGAAAGTTTGCCGAAGGAGTTGAGATTTTTCGAGAATCCGCTTACCCTTTAATAAAGTTTGCGAATATTTCCAATAGTAAAATTGATATTCACAAGCCTCTTAGAATTTTTATTGATTCACTGCTTGAGATAGGTGCTGCAAATGAAATTTATGAGATTTATGAAGAATTTGACATTAAGAAAGTAGACGATTTGTTTGTCGAAAAAATCTTCGATGTGACCGCAAGTTTGATTCAACTCAAGGAATACGAAAAAGCTCTAAAATTGATCAAAAGAATTCCTTTGAGTTCCTCTGAGACCCAGTATTTAGACAATGTTATCCATGCTGCAGGTTTGTTTATATTGGTAGAGGAATATACCAGTGCTCTTGGTTTGTACGAGCGAGCTCAAAGATTTCGCGAGAGTGATCTTTATGAACAAGTAATTTTGTGGATTGCATACTGTAAGGTTAAAACAGGGGATATGAATGGATCTACTTATTATTTAGAAAAGTTGGATCCTTTGGATAATAACAACCCTGACTTTTCTTTGTACCAACTTGTTCAGGCTTTAAGTTCCATTAAGAGTAGGGATTATCGAGCAGCCATGGATTTGATTTCACAAGGGGTCGTTTCTTCAGATCGTGGATTTTTATGGATGCCTGAATTGTTATTTCAAAGTGCATTGTGCTATTTCAATCTTGATCAAAAAGAGGTTGCTAAAAGCATTATTGATGAAATTAAGCTTTTTTATCCAAATTCAGTGTGGTCTTCCAAACCCTTATAACTTTCAAAATCAAACGAAAACTAAACTACAAATCTATGTTCAGAAACTATAAATTGCCTCTGTTGTCTATAATTATGGCATTTCTCGCACCATTATTCATCTATGCTCAGGATTCCGCAGAGCAGGTGACCGAAGTGGAGAGTAAATCTCTCATTGATATGTATGTTACAGGTGGATGGGCTATGTATCCCCTTACGTTAATGTCAATGGCTATGGTCGGATTCATTATATACAATTTTCTTGCCATCAGACCGAAACAATTTCTACGCCCGGATCTTCAAGAGCAGGTTAAGGACTCTTTAAAAAGATTGGATGTTCCAAGCGCAATAGAAGTTTGTTCACAGAATAATTGTGCGGTCACTAACATTGTAGGTGCTGGTTTAAATCGAGTTACTGATGAGTTAGACCCAGAATCTATAGAAAAAGCGATGGAGGAAACCTCTGGTCAAGAAATGGCAGCTCCTTTTGTATTGATTAATTATTTAAATGTCATTGCTACTTTAGCTCCTATGGTAGGACTATTAGGAACTGTTTCTGGTATGGTAAAAGCTTTCAATGTAATTGCTGCTCAAGGAACTGGAGATCCAAAATTGCTCGCTGGGAATATCTCAGAAGCACTCATCACAACCGCAAGTGGTATGATTGTCGGTATTCCAGCGATGTTTTTCTACTTTTTCTTTAAGAACAAATACGGAGCAATTGTCGCAAAAGTATCTCAACAGGTTGGAGACATTCTCTTTATCTTTGTTAACTCTGTAAGAACAGGGGGTGAAGCTTATGCTGAAGGAGAGGATGAAGCTGCTCAGGATTTAGAGGAAGAATACGTAGAAGAGGAAACCGAGGAGTAATCGGTAAGCTCTTATTTTTAATAAAAAATAAAGGAGAAGACGATGAAGGTGGAACAACCTCCTCAAGATGACGGTGCATTTGATATGACACCCATGATCGATATTGTATTTCTATTGATAGCTTTTTTTATGACGGTTGCGAGTATGGTTTCCGATGAATCTGTAGAAATTGACCTCCCTTTTTCAGATCAGTCTATTGTTCCCGAATTGGCTAAAAATAGACAATATCTTACAGTCACGAGTTCTGGAGATGTTTATTTAGGAGCCAAGAAAATGCAAAGCCCCACAGATATCATACCTACATTACTAGACAAGAATTCAAGGATTAAAGGATTTGAAGTTTTCCTGAGAGGAGATATGGCAACGGAACATCGTCATATAAGACAAGTGATGGATGCAATCGCTCAAGCGGGAGTTTTCAAGGTAATTTTCGCCAATAGGAAAGGTTAAGGAATCTCATGGCTAAGAAAAATGAAGCACTCGAGGGAGAAGACCATTATGATATGACATCCATGATTGATGTTGTATTTTTACTCCTTGTATATTTTATGTTTTTACCTTTGCAGCAGGAGTCGGATCTTGGAATTACTTTGCCGGCAGATGCTCCTCCCTCTAAGAATTTGGATCTTCCCAGTGAGCATATCGTTCAAATATTGCCAAATGGGAACGTTCTTTTAAATGGAGCTCCAATGGATAACCCCTACTCAAGAGATATGCCAAGCCTTGCCTCTACGCTAGCTCGATTGAAGGTTTCAGCTGATAGGACTCAAACTAAGACGGTAGTTACCATACAGGCGGATCAGTATTCTCCCCATCAAAGATCCATAGACGTATTGAATGCTTGTGCAAGGGCTAAAATTAAATCAATTTCTTTCGGCGGTTGATTCAACAAACTATAATTTGATAATAAACTATTTTAATTTATAATGTAATTACTCATGATTTCTCAATTTAAGAAAAAGACCCGAAAACTAAATCCAATGTTACTCAATGTAATTGTGATCAGTGCAATCTTACATGTTGTAGCAGCAGTATTGATAGGTGGATGGATTGTCTCCACCTCTATGGCTCCTCCGGAACCAGAGTTTGCTCCCCCTCCTCCAACTGAAAAAATGGTGCCCAAGAAAATTGAGTATTCTGTGGCAATGGCCCAACAGCAAAAAAAAAGTGTAAGCTCGAAGCCTAAAAAGAGAATTCAAGTAAAGGCGATCAATAATTTAAATACCCCCAAAATCAATATCGCTTTGCCTCAAATAAATACCAAGATCGGGGTTGCTGGTATCGGCAAAGGAATTGGTAGAGGTTCTGCTCTTGGTGGAGGTGGACTTGGTATGGGAGCCAAAGCAGTTTCACTCTTTAAAGTAAAAGCCTCAGGAGAGCGCTTCTTATTTCTGGTTGATTGCACAGATAGAACGATGACTGACATCAAAGGGGGACTCAAAGCTTACAATGCGATTCGTGATGAGATTACTAAATTAATCAATGGACTCCCTCCTTCAATTGTTTTCAATGTTGGTTTTTTTGATAAAGCTGGACCGACTGTGCAATTCCTTTTCTTTAAACAAGGTCTACAGGCTGCTACCCCCTCAGCAAAGAGTGAATTTGCTTCTTGGGTGAAGACTATTAATAGGGATGCGGACAATGTAGGTATCGACAACAATGGTAATTACAGACTCACAAAGAAAATGCCAAGGTCTACAATGAATCACAGCTTACAGATCACTCAGGTGGCCATGGAGCAGAAGGCTGATGCGGCCTTTATCATATCAGGTTCTTGGACCGATCTTTATGAAAATGTCCGAAGATCTCCGGATAAGAAGGAGCTTGATTGGCTCAAAAAGGAAAGAGACAAAGCGAAGAAAGCTTATGAGAAGGCTGGTTGGGATCGTGCCAAATTAAGAGAGTATGCGAAAGAAATTGCTCAATGGACTCGGGATGCTCAACTTGCCTTCAAAGCTTACCAAGAAAAGCGTGTCAAGTCTGGAGGCAACAGGCAATTAGGAACAGATTATTATAAGTGGGCTCAAAAAAACTTCAAAGATCAGCCCGAAGGCCCCGAGGGAGATTCTCCGGAAATGTATACCCCTGGTAATTACAAGTTTTTCTATGAAAAGAAAGAGGTTCAAGCTTACCTTAGAAGTGTGATAGATGAAAATTACGGAACGGGCGCTTCTAGGAAAAAATATTCTATGAACCTCATTGTTTTTATGGGAGATGATGAAATCAAACAAGCAATGGATAAAGATAAAGACCAATTTAAAGAGGACCAACGCGTTTGGAAAGGCTTTGCACGAGACTTTAAAGGCCGCTTCAGTCTTCTTAAAAGTAAAACCGTTGCGATCAAGGGTTGATTTTTTTCGAAATCAGTTTCTATAAAAATATTTATAAGTTCCAAAAGGGCACTTTCCTTAAAATTAATATTGGTTGAAACTTATATACTCTTTTTTTCGATTTTTTTTTACAAATCGATCTTTTTTGTTCCCAAAGAATCGCTTCTCCTTTGGGACATCGAAGGAGATTGGTGATTTTGGAGAAAACCACGCTGTGCGTTTTCTAAAAAAAAAGAATTACAAGATCGTTAAAAGAAACTGGCGTTTTAAGCGCTGCGAATTAGACATAATTGCAGTGGACGGAGAAGTTCTTGTTTTTATCGAAGTGAAGACTCGATCTGATTCCTCTTTTATTAGAGGTTATCAAGCTGTAGACAAACGAAAGAGAAAGTTGTTAGCCCAAGCTTGCAGAGCTTACTTAAATCATCTAAGTTATAGGCCATATATGTACAGGGTAGATATAATTGACATTGTTGTTATAGAACAATCCAAATTAAATATTTCCCATTACGAAAACATTGGTATAATTGATTGAGATCAAAAAATATGGAATCTGATAAAAGACATCCTTTTCTAAACGGTTTAAGCAAACACAGAGGGGCTCCACCCACGGTTATTGTTATTTTTGGCGCTTCCGGAGATTTAACGGCACGCAAATTGATACCAGCTATTTACAATCTTGGTGTGGATAATTTATTGCCTTCTCAGTTTTTCTTTATTGGAGTGGGACGTAAACCGATTGAAAATAAACAGTTTCAGGAAATTGCTCGCACATCCGTCAAAAGCTTCTCAAGAAGAGATATTGTAGACGATGTATGGCCAAGAATTGAGGCCAATATTCAGTACCATGCTGGTGGATACGATGATCCAAAATCTTATCTGGATCTTAAGGAGAAAATTTTGAAGATCGAAGAAAGTTCGGATAGAAAATTACAGCTCCTTTTTTATATATCAACCCCTCCAAATGTTTTTGAACCGATATTAGAAAATCTTGGAGCTTCCGGTTTAGCCAATCACAATGCGAACAGTCCCATAGAGTCAAAAGTCATTATTGAGAAGCCATTTGGAAAAGATCTAGAATCAGCAAAAGCTTTGAACCAAACCATTACTCGCAATTTTAATGAAAAGCAAGTGTATCGAATCGATCATTATCTTGGAAAAGAGACCGTCCAAGATTTGTTAGTTCAAAGGTTTTCCAATGCAATTTTTGAACCGATATGGAATCGTAACTATGTAAATTGTGTTCAAATTACGGTTGCTGAATCATTAGGGGTAGGCACTCGAGGTGGCTATTACGACCAAAGTGGAGCTTTAAGAGACATGATTCAAAATCATACGATGCAGTTACTCGCTTTGGTTGCCATGGAGCCACCTGTATCCTTGGATCCAGAGTCTATCCGCGATGAAAAAGTGAAGCTTTTAAAAGCAATCCAACCTTTAGATTTAAATCCTGACAACGGGGATGTTGTAAGGGCTCAATACACAGAGGGATTGATTAATGGTGAGAGAGTCCCAGGTTATATGCAATCTGAGGGAATTCCCGAGACATCTACTACTGAAACTTACGCAGCTCTTCGTTTGTCCATCAACAACTGGAGGTGGAAAGGAATTCCTTTTTACATGCGATCTGGTAAATCTATGAGTACTCGTGTCAGTGAAATTGCAATTCAGTTCAAACGTCCTCCAGGGATCTTGTTCAGTGATGATCAGCGCTTTGATTTGGCTCCAAATACAATGGTATTAAAAATTCAACCAGATGAGGGAGTTACTATAGTTATGAATTCCAAGGTTCCAGGTCTTGAAACAAGAACTCAACCTGTTAAGATGGATTTTAGATACGCAACGACTTTTGGATCGAATACGCCAGAGGCTTATGAGAGATTGATTTTAGATTCGATGGTTGGAGATTCAACGCTCTTTATTCGGGGGGATGAAACAGAGGCCTCATGGAAACTAATTACACCTATACTTGAATATTGGAAAAAGTGTGGAAAGAGAGGTGTAGAGGAATATGTTGCTGGTTCTTGGGGTCCTTTAGCTGCTGAGCAATTATTGTGGGCGAATAAAAATGAATGGCGTCGTTCTGGATTGTAGAATTTCCTAATTTTATGTTGAGAAAAACAGTCCATTTTTTAATTGGAACTTTTAAATACTGGATTTGATTATTCAGGAATAAATTAAAAGTCCTCTTCTCATGTAGGTCATGATTAATAAATTTTTAAATAAAAAGTTTCGTTCCCCTTTTTTAATTAGCTGCTTCATTCCCTACTTTCTTGCTGCTAGTATTTCTGAGGAATCTATTCAATTGGATGATTCTGTGATCGAAAGAAATCAGGATTCCACTGTAAACAGTTATTCTGATGTTCTTGAGGGTCCACAAAAAGCTGTTGTTTCTGTGAGCACAAAGGTAAAGATGAACTCAGCTTCGATGGATCAGAGACAAGAATTTATGCATCGCTTTTTTGGCATTCCTCACGACAGAATACGCCCTGAATCAGGAGATCATACTGGAGATAAAGAGGAATTTCGTCCTCTTGGATTAGGGAGTGGTGTCATTATCTCTGAAGATGGTTACATTTTAACCAACAATCATGTAATTGAGGGGGAACGAGGGGACAATGTAGATAAGATTGAAGTCAGTTTAGCAGATGGAAGGAAATTTGAAGCCGAGTTGGTTGGTTCTGATCCTCAAACGGATGTGGCTGTATTGAAAATTGCAGAAGAGGGTTTGCCTTTTATTAAAATGGCAAATAGCGACAATTTAAAGGTTGGGGACGTTGTTTTTGCAGTTGGCAATCCTATGGGTGTGGGTCTCACTGTAACCATGGGGATAGTTTCAGCGAAGGAAAGATCCTCTCTTAACATATTGGGCGGTAAATCTTACGAAAATTTCATCCAAACAGATGCCTCTATTAACATGGGAAATTCTGGCGGTGCTTTGGTGGATTCAAAAGGGAGATTGATTGGAGTGAATACTGCCATTTTGTCTCGTTCGGGAGGAAACATTGGAATTGGTTTTGCCATACCAATCAAAATGGCTCGCAGTATCATGCTTTCTTTAGTCAATCAAGGTGAGGTTCGTCGAGGTTATCTCGGAGTTCAAATCAAAAATTTAACGGATGAATTGGCGAGCTATTTTAATTTGCCCAACAATCAGGGTTCTTTTGTCGAGCATGTTCAAACAGGAACCCCTGCTGAAGAAGCTGGAATCAAATACGGGGATGTGATTGTTGCAGTTCAGGGTGTAAGTATTAAAGATTCGGATGCCCTCAGGTTGAATGTTTCCCAAATCAGCCCTGGAGCGGATGTTGAAGTCACCTTGATCAGGGAATCCGAGGAACTTACTTTAAAAGTGACTCTAGGTGATTTAGAGACCCTATCTGCTGGCAAAAAGAAGAAAACGTTTGAGATTATCAAGGGTATTGAGGTGTCTGAGTTAGACACCGTTCATCGAAAGAATTACGAGATTGACGAAGACGTCAACGGAGTTGTAGTTTCCAACATTGAAAAGGGTTCCCCTTATGAAAGGGGTTTTAAGCTTGGAATGGTCATTATTGAGATCAATCGTGTTCCAGTATCTAGCTTGAATGATTGTAAAGATAATTTAAGAATTGGAATGAATGGATTTTATGTTCTTGAAAAGGGGATTTATAAGTTTCTTACAATTCGCAATTAGCGAGTTTTTTGACAAACTTTTTTCTAGATAAAAGGTTTATTCTTACTTTTAGAATCCTATTTTACTAGTTGTGTAGACCATACCCGCAATTCTGATCGTATTCCTAAAAGTCATATTTTCCAGAAATTTACAAAAGATTCGACTCGTCCGAATTTAGGCTTATTTTCATTATAAATGGAGAAGTGCATTGTTTTATTTAGGCCCATTTCAAATTATGGAGCCAATGTCTATTTTATTGAAGATTTAGCCAAGGGTTTTTCAATTTTGGGATATAAGGTGTTTATAATTAATGCCTTCGGAGATATTAATAAAGTTCAAAAAGAGTTGGGTGCTGCTTTTCAATATGGGAAACCAAGATTAATATTTGGAATCAACGGGGATGGTCAGTTTAACATAAATGGTAAATCTATTTATGATTTATCCGGACTTACATACGCTTCATTGTTTGTAGATCACCCTATTTACCATGCAATTCGTTTCGCAAAAATCCCTCAAAATAATCCGACTACATTTTGGGTGGATAAAAAACATCTAGATAGTTTATCATCAATTTTCAAAATACCAGGGCGCTTCAATTTTCTACCTCATGGGGGCAGTAAGGGGACGAATGCGCACAAGCGATTTAAGGATAGAGAAAATAATTTGATGTTTGCAGGTTCAGGAAACGATCCCGATACAATTTATCATTCCTGGCAAGATTCAGATCCTTTTGTGAAAGATTTTTTAACGAATGCAGTGGATTTGATTGAAGGCGATGAATGGTTGTCTGTCCATGAAACTTTTGAAAAACTGGAATCCATTGTGGAACCTTTATTTTCCTTGGGAAACAAGGCTGAAATTTATTCCAAGCTTTTGATTTCTCTTGAATCTTATGTAAGGGCTAAAAAAAGGTTCGAAATTTTGAAAGGTTTAGACCGCCAAGGAATTCATGTTGATATTTATGGAGAGGGTTGGGAATTTGCATCTTTTGTCAACCATTCCTGCAAGGGACCCCTTCCATACAGCCAATTGCTCGATCAGATTGGTAATTATAAGATGTTTGTTAACATATCATTTATGTTTATGCATGGTGCTCACGAAAGAATTTTTAATTCCATGTTGAATGGTAGTTTGACACTGACAAATGAAAGCAGTTTTGTGTCTGAGATGAATAGAACGGAATTGAATTCTATCAATTACTTAAACCCTGAGGAACTAGCAGATAAAGTTGATTTTTATAATGAGAATCCTAAGAATCGAGAGGAAATTGCTTTAAATGCCAGAGATTTTGCCCTTGAAAATCACACATGGAGTCACCGAGCCGATCAGATTTTAAAAGAAACAAAGGAGCATGGATAAAGTCAAATTCCTGATGCAAGATCGATCTTATTTTATAAGAGAGGTATTTTTAGAGCAGGGAGGGATTCAATGACTTTTTGGTTAAAGGCACAAAAAAAGCTCGGAAACAATCCGAGCTTTTAAAAATTCGATGATTATCGGTTCTCGTGACGAAGACGAATCATATTTGTGAATCGAGCCGCTTTCATCATGCGACGCTTGGTTTCGCAAGGTTTCTCGAAATAGCGCTTAGCACGAACATCTCGAATGACTCCTTCGCGATCCAGACGCTTTTTTAGGCGACGAAGCGCACGTTCAACAGGTTCTCCTTTGCGTATTCTGACTTCAACTGACATAAATTATAAAATGATTTGTTGTTAAATATAAAAGTCTTAGTACGTTGCAGATCTTCCGTTGAGTCAATAATTAAATCATAGATCCTCTAAAAGTTCTCTAAATGAATCAATAATCAAAGCACCGGTGGACTCTAATCTTTCTCTACAATAATGGCCGTGAGAAACTAGAATACAATCTGTGCCCAAATGTTGGGCGACTTCATAATCATGAACAGTATCTCCAATTAAAAGCATCTCATTGGGATTCAAATTTTTTTCTCGAATCCAAGCCAGTCCCTCGGCCTCTTTACCACTTGCATAGTGGTGTTGAACCCCTATTAAATCCGTAAAATGATGTCGAATATTAAAATGATCGATATATTCCTCTAACGGCCCTTGTTTGCTTGCAGAAAGTATAGATTGCGTTTTCCCACATTGTTTTAATAGATCAAAGATCTCAATGGATTCGTCTTGTAAGAGACAATGTTCCCATCCAGATCGATAATTTTCAATAAAAAGGAAACTGATTTCTTCAAAGGTAACTCCTCGCTCCAAGAACCCTAGTTCCCTGTAAAAGGATTCCACTGGAAAATGAAATCGATTTTGATAATCGCAAATATTGATTTCTGGCAAGTTGTATTTGCGAAGGGATTGATTTAGGAGTTCGGTACAGAAAGCGGTGTCATTCACTAAAGTACCATTCCAATCCCAGATGATGTGTCTGTGCTTTTTTTGGATCATTTGGGATTTTTATAAAGGGGATAACGGTTCTTGATCCTTTTCTTTTTCCCGCTCCAAGTTTGCAGTTTTTACGAAATGGTCTTGTGAACTGAATTCTTTTTTACCCCTTCCTTTTGGAGCTGGAGTGTATGAGCCATTGGATCTCAATAATTTTGCAGCTACATTGTCTTTGAGTGCAAAATCCAAAGCATCAAAAACCTTTGCTTTTAAATCAGGATTTTCAATTGGAAACACACACTCAATTCGTCGGTAGAAGTTTCTAGGCATCCAATCAGAACTGCCGATAAATACAGCGGGTTCTCCCTCTCCATTTTCAAAATAAAACAGACGACTGTGCTCTAAATAAGGGCCTAAAATACTGCGAACTTTTATACGTTCGCTGACTCCTTTAATGTTAGGAACGAGGCCACAAATTCCTCGAACAATCAACTCAATTTTTACCCCTGCTTGAGAGGCTTCATAAAGTTCATTGATTATAGGGGTATCGATTAAACTGTTTACTTTTACAATGATCCTAGCGGGTTTTCCAGCTTTTGCGTTTTGAGCCTCGGACCGGATCATTTTTATAAAATGATCATGAAGGTTAAAAGGGGCGACCAATAACTTTTTAAATTTTGGAGATTTGGCAAAACCGGTGAGAGTATTGAATAAATCAGCAACTTCTCCAGTAAAGCTCTTTTTGGCTGTGAAATAACTAAAGTCTGTGTAAAATTTAGCAGTTTTTGGATTGTAATTTCCTGTCCCTAAATGAACATATCGTCTGAGCCCATCTGATTCCCGTCGAACAATCAAGCAACATTTGCAGTGGGTTTTTAAACCCACTAAACCATAAACAACATGGACTCCAACTTCTTCTAGTTGCCTAGCCCATTCGATATTATTTGCCTCATCAAAGCGAGCCTTGAGTTCAATCAAAGCCGTTACTTGCTTTCCATTCAAACTGGCTTCTTTTAAAGCGGCGACAATGGGGGAATCTCCACTTGTCCTGTAAAGTGTTTGTTTGATCGCAAACACAAGTGGATCTCGAGCCGCTTGCTTCACAAAATCAACAACTGGATTGAAGGATTCGTAGGGGTGATGCAAGAGTTGATCTTCTTTTTTAATTACATTGAATATTTTGGATCTTTCCGAAATGGAATTGGGTAAAAACGGAGTAAAACTTTCAAATTTCAAATCAGGCCGATCAATTTCACCGTATGCACTCATTAGTCTGGATAAATTGATCGGACCATCTACTTTATAAACCAAATCTTCGTGTAAGTCGGTAGCCTTTAATAAACTTTGCAAAACTTGGTCATTCACCTGTTTGCTAATTTCTAATCGAACAGGAGAATTTTTTCTCATTTTCCAAAGCTCCTCTTCAATCTCAGTAAGTAAATTGTCCATTTCTTCCTCGTCAATATAAAGATCATTGTTTCGAGTAATTCTAAATGGATGAGCACTGTATACAGGATACCCAGGAAACAACGTTTGAGCGAAAAGAGTAATAATTGTGCTTAAAAAAACATACGTTTGTTTACCATCCACTTCTTCTCCAACTGAGATGACTCTAGGTAAAATACGAGGAACTGGAATAATGGCCATTTTACAGCCTTCTACAACGGTTTCATCCTCAAGTCCAACAATAATGTTGAGGCTTTTGTTCAAAATTTGAGGAAAAGGGTGGGCGCTATCAATAGCCAGTGGAGTGAGAACAGGATAAACTTCGTCTTTAAAGTACTTTTCAGCCCAAATCATTTCTTTTTCATTCAATTCCCCTTTGGCTTTGAATAAAATTCCATTCGTTCCTAGTTCTGGGACAATTTCCATATTCCAGCATCGATATTCATCTCTGACCATTTTCTGAGTAATTTCCAAGGTTCTTTTCAGTAGGTCTTTGCGACCGATACCGTCTGAATAAGCATACTCACTCACGTTAGAATCTACTTGCTGCATTAGGCCAGAAACTCGAATTTCAAAAAATTCATCTAAATTTGAGCTGACAAAGGAGAGATACTTCATTCGCTCAAGAATTGGGTAATCCTTATTCATTGCTTGTTCTAACACTCGCCTGTTGAAAGCAAGCCAACTCAACTCTCGATTAAAATAGGGATAGGATGGTTTTGCTTCTTTTGGACTCATAAATATTGGGAACGGATAAACTGATTAGCGCTCTATCATACATCATTAATCCAATAGAACCAACAAAGATTCCATCAATAAACTGAAATTTAGGAACGTTCTAAAAGGGCACAGAATTCATTGTTTTCACGTCCTTTGAAGGACTTTTTTGCATCCCAGATAGATAGGAGGTTAAAATTCTTTGAAAATAAATCTTCGAAATCTTTTTTTGAAATGGGATAGGGAGGACCTGAATGCCCTTCGACATCTTTGAAAAAGATTCCAAAGAGTTTGGCCTTTGGCTTTAGGATAAAAGTTGCAAAATCAAGATAGCTTTTTCTATCGACAGGATTCAATGCACAAAAGCAAGTGTGTTCCACAAGCCAATCAAATTGCATTTCAAATTCAGAAGACACTCGAAATATATCCCCTTCAACAAATTTCAAATTATTTAAAGATCCATACCGGTTCACAGCTTGACGAATGGCTGTGGTTGAAAGATCCAATCCTAAAACTTGGCAACTTTGATTTTGGGCAATCTTAGCACAATCATGTCCAAACCCACAGCCCGGCACAATAATTTGATTCTTTATAATTCCTTCCTTCAGTATTTCTACCAGCTCCGGTGCTGCTTCCCCTTGATTCCAAGGGATGTCATTCATAATGTATCGATTTTCCCAATTCATAGTGTGGAATTATCTTAAATGAATTCGGTCTTTTCCATGAAGGAATCCTTCTAACATTCTCCATGGAAGCATCGCACAATTTTTCCGACTGCTTTTAGAGGCAAAATGAGCAATCGCTGCAATTTCACCTTCTTCTTCAAAATTCAAAGTTCGCTTTTGTTCGAATACTTCGTCCATCTTGAGGAGCCAGTCATTTAAAGTTTTCCGATCTTTTCCATTCAATAATTCTGCAAGTATAGATGCAGATGCAGTGCTGACAGCACACCCTTGTGGATCTATTTGAATGGATAGAACCTCTTCAAGTTGGATGGCCATTTTTAAATGATCCCCACAACGCTCATTGACACCGTGACAACTACAATAGGAGTCTTCGATTTTTTTTTTATTACGAGGATCGCGATAATGCTCCAAAATGATATCTCTAATTAACTCATCGTCTTCCATTTTTCATTGTGATGAAAAGATTATAAAGGGGATCCAAGTCCTTTTTAAAATTCTCTATTAAAAAGGAAGAATCTGATAAAACATCCTAAGTTTGAAAGATTTTATGATAAAAGGCTACTTACTAATTTTTCAAAATTATCAATATATCTTTTTGGACCGAAAAGATCATATCGTTTTAGAGCATGTTCTTTCCACTTTTCATAAAAGCGATCCTCCGTAATTAATTTTACTGCAAGCTGTATGTAATCCTCAGGGTCTAGAGATTGAATCGCGTGATCCAATCCCATATAATTCCCACCATTTCTAGCCTGCATAACGCCTTTTTCGTCATACATTGTTACCACTGGAATCCCTGATGCCATCGCATCTAACATAGAAATACCAGAACCAAATGGAAATTCATTCAAGTAAACATGCATCCCCCTGCACATTTGGCTTGGACTAGTTTGTCTGTTCAAACAAACAACTCGGTTTTGTACTCCATAAGATTTAAAACGATCCTTAAAAGAAGGAATATCCTCCACTGGCCCAATGGGCATATAAACTGCCGTAGGAACTTTTTGTAAAATTTTAGCAATCGTATCCGCAAATTTCCCAGATACCCGGTTTTCAAGATGGTTAGAAATGGTGGTCAACATTCTTACTTGAGGGGAAGCTCCGAAGTCAGGAGGGTGGTTTAACCAATCTTTGCGGCAGTCCACTCCATAAGGTAAATCTGCTATTTTGGTTCCTATTTTGTCGAATACAGCTTTTTGTTTCTTTGCATTTCCTTCCAAGGATGTAAGCACTAAGTCAAATTCAGGCATCACAGGATAACCGGAGTGTTCTACAAAGATTCTTTTTGGAACATCGCATACAATCGGAATCACTTGATTGATTGAATTGAATCCGTGACAGGCAATGACATCTATTTTTTGCTCTGATAGATGATTGGCAACCTCATAAGCGGTCCCAATATAATCCTCTTCAGCATTGGAAATATAAACGGAGACCCCTGTTTTTTTCCAATTTTCTAAGGTATTCGGAGCTCGCTCGATCGTTCTTTTACTAAATAAGTCATCCCTTGGATACATTTTTTTTCGTAATACATCCGATTCGTGGCAAATTACACTGACTTCAAATTGTTGATGATTGGCCTGATCCACGAGTGTTCTCAATAACTTAGAGGGGGCATGCCCTCCATCTACAATTTGTGGAACCACATGAGCAATACGAATTTTACCATTCTTAATTAGAGGTCTCCTCTTCGCTCTTTTCAAGAGATTTGAACCTAGAAGATCTTTTGTAAGGTTGTTTCTAGACGAATGAGTTTCATAATGATCGGGCAAAGCCTCTTTGTATTTAGCGAACCAAGATTTGTTAGATTGGATGCGGTTTAATTCTAGAGCATAAGAATATCCATATTTCCTTTCATCCATTTCTTGTGTTAAACAGACCCCTAGTTGATACAACCATCGCTGGCTTTCACAACCTTCTTGGAAGTTTTTTGAGTCACTGTCCTCCACATATTTCTTGATTGCATTGGTCAAATTAATCTTACGACTCAAGTAAAGGGGATGATCGCTAAGAATGAAGGTCTCATAGGATTCTTTATTGGATCCAGAAACAGGCTTTAAGCAATCTTTATTAAGGTATAAATCTCCAACAATATAGCCAAATTGATTAGAAAATATTAAATCAGCGACCGAACGAAAGCCTAAGCATTGCCATAAAGTTTTAGCATTTTTGAAAAAAAAGATTCCTTTTCTGCTCTTCATTGAAGCTGTCAACCATTCTCCACTCAACAGTGAATGCGGTTCTAACATTAAAATAGGGATGCCATTGGGTTTATTGATTAAAAATTGTGTAATCGCGACTTTTACGCTTTTGACAAATTCTGAGGATCGATAAAAAAATGGATAGAATGGAAGGTCGAACCTTAATTCGTTCGTATTTTGGCTGGTGACCGCATGAAAATATAAAGTATTGAGAACCATTCTTTCTCTGAAAATCGACGGATCTCCAGAGTGGACTGGATGGAATAGAGAGTCTAGGAAAGGTCCTGTTTTCTTAGAGAACTTCTTATAATTGTAAGAACGGTAAAGCTCATAAGGAATCTTACCTAGAGTTTCAAAAATGGAGCTTTTTTGAAGGTTTTCATAATATTTGTTTTGTTCATACGACAAGGCATTTATTTTTTTGCAAAAGGCAACAAAATTGGGGTATTGGGCTATCTCCTGAGGGAACCAAGAGAGAAGGGTCTCTGAGGTCATGAATGG
>CAJWYM010000011.1 GCA_913049555.1 uncultured Opitutia bacterium | reverse complement strand
TTAGTATCAGGCGGTTTAAACGAGTGCTCTGCCTTGTTAATTTGCAAGTTTCATCAGTAAAAAGATTTTGAATACCTACTTTAAATTGTCCTAGATCAGCCGCTTCTTTCAAACGAGTGATGTCTTTTTTATTTTGAAAACATCGGGCTAAAGACGCCAAACAGTTCAAATATTGTCTCGCATTGGAGGGAGCAATTAGTAAAAAAATAAATTTAACTTCAGAGTAATTGTTGCTTTCAAAAGTGTCTAGACCCTCAGGGCACCGACCGATTGCAAGCATATATCTGGTCACATAACTAGAACGAATATGGGGCAAAGAGATTCCATCCCCAAGATAACTAGTGATTGTTTTTTCTCTAACTAACAACTCTTTAATCAAGGCATTTTTTTTCTGACTAGATTTTGCAAATTTAAAGGTAGTGAGTAACTCTCTGAAAGCTCCTTTGATAGAAGGACTTTCGATATCTATAATTCTGGAACGACTTATGTAGGAATCAAGCCGCATAACAAAATGTAAGGGTAGGGATTAGGCGAAATTGAAAAACAGAAGAATTGAAAAAAAGTTTAAAAATCATTTTTCCCAATCGAGGGCTCCTTTTTTAAATTCATAAATGAAACCTACTACAAGAATTGTGGTGAAAAATAGAATAGGTAACAAAATGGGGATATCGTTCGCCAAAAAGTCCCGATAAATCATAGCCCAAGGGATAAAAAACACAGCCTCTATATCAAAAACTATAAATAGCATCGCTACCACATAAAATTTAACAGAAAACTTTGCATGCGCTTGCCCAGTGCTAATCATACCGCACTCATAAGCTGAATCTTTGGTGCTGTTGGTCCTGGGACCTTGACCAAAAGCGTGACTGGCAACAAGGATCCCAACTCCAATACCTAGAGCCAAGATTACTTGAATGAGTATTGGCAAATATTCAGCGTAAACCATTTACGTATAATAATCTAAGTTTTAATCTTATTACAAATCATTTATTTAAAATTTTTTAATTACAAGATCCCTGCTTTCGAACTTATAACCTAAGTTTTTCGCAAATTTAAAGTATGGTGGAACTTCAAAAGGGAGAAAACCATTTTGAATTCTATTTTTATTCATCAGCTTTAAAACGTAATGATCGATACACAAAGGATTGGTCGATACAATTAATTTATTGAGATCTGTGTTGTAGAGAGAATTGAATTCTGGACCTCCAATGTATTGCAATCGAATCAAAGAGCCTATGTTTAAAATCCATTTGTCTTTTAATTCTGGAATGCTTGCAATTTCAGCAATTCCTATATTCCCAGAATTAGGATTTAAGAAAAATCGATCATTGTTGCTAATGTTCCAAAGGGTGCCATTTAAAAGCGCTCCATTCAAACCCAAAGAGTAGTGATCCGTAAAGATGGGAAGATTGATCCAAAAGTCTGTATCCAAAATTAATGGAGCAGGTAGAAGACTTCTTCTATCTAATTCTAAACCTGCCCGAAACAAAAAAGAAGATTCCAAGTGGATTTCATGGTTCATTTTCTCATTCTGAGGAAGAGGGCTTTCATAGCTCCATGAAGTGTCCAAGGTATTTGACTCTAATAGGGGAATGACTCGGACTCCATGAAAGAAGAGCTCAGGATTGCTCAGTGAAGGTAGATATTCACACTCTCTAAGTTTATTCCTATCAAGATCTGTTATGAAAATATTTTCATGAAGATAACCGATTTCGATCAGTTGATTTATAATATCTTTGGTTAAGTGGGTAGGTGTACAAATACCAGCTCCACTGTTCGTATAAACTTTAAGGCCTATTTTGGTTGTTTTCTTAAACTTGTTTGCTTTTAAATTCTTTGTGATGTCGAGCTCAAATATTTCTTTGACTTGAAGTGTGAAATTATTTGTGGAGGCTTCTGTTAGAAACAATGTGCTGTCTTGTTTACTGCTATACAATCGAGTTATGAGACACAAATAAGGAAGGATAAAGATTAAAAATAGAAAATTTAAATTAATGCCTTTCACTTATCTGAAATATTTTTATATTATTGAGTATTAATTATAAAATTACAATGCCTACAATTTGTACGTTAACTTTAATTTTCTCCCTTTTTTTGTCGATTGTCTGTTTTTCAGGTTGTGAAAAATTGGATGAAAATCTGGATAAAAGACTGAAAGAATCCTACGATGCTATTAATTCCGGCCGTTATTCAAGAGCACTTGTTATTTTAGATGAGTTGAGTAGCTCTCATTCCAATCAAATTGAGGTGGTTAAGTTAACTGCTATAGCTCATCAAAGGATGCTGAATTTTGCAGATGCAGCTTTTTTCTTTGATATTGCAGCTTCTATGAAGTCTGGAGACCCTCAGTTGTTTATTTATGCAGCCCAAAATTTTGTAGAGGCCCAAGATCTCTCAAGTGCTCGCTCTTCTTATTTAAAATATTTAAAAGAGTTTCAAAACGATTCGGAGGCTTGGTTGGAATTTGCAGAAGTTCTCTTAAAAAAGGAGGAATACCAATCAGCCTTAGATACTTATCTAAAAGGTATAGAAATCGCAAATAAAATTCCTACGAGTGAACAGGAAACAAAGCTAGGATCCTTGTTTTTAAAGATTAATAACTATGAACAAGCAGAATTTCGTTTTAAAGAGGCGCTTCGGGATTTATCTACTTATCCAGTCCCCTCATTGATCGGATTGTTAGAAGTTTATGGCAATACCCAGAATTGGCTGAAGGCCGAGGAGGTCATTCTTAAAATAGAGACTGAATTTCCTCGATTTTTAGAGGATCCCATTGTGTCAAATACTCGGAATAAGATTATCAAATGGGAAAATGCACGTGCTGCCCAAGCAAGCATTGAGGCAACAAATGGAGTGGAAAGATTGGAATCTTTATCTGCTCAATCGAGCAAAGAGGATTCGGTATTGCCACTTGAGGTACCCTCTGTGATTCAAAAAAAGGAAACAATGACGGAGGAAGAATTTATCTCTACTCAAAGCAAACAAATCGCGCGTCCAAATTTAGAGGAACCCGTCAAAAATTCTTTGGATTTGCCAGTGGATTCTGCTCGGGTGGATCCAACTTCATTGGATTCGACAAAACAGGTCGTCCAACAGTCATTGGAATTGACGGATAATGACTCTTCAGATGCAGCCGACGTTTCTAGGAATCCTTTAAATTCGAATCTAGAGGATGATGTTGGGGCTCAGAATCAAAAGAAAGAGGGTGATTTATCGAATCCTCTGGATAAAACAAAAGAAGTGGATTTAACAGATGAAGAAACCCCAATCGAATCGCTTGTAGAGTTATCAGATCTTCAGAAACAAGAATTAGAACATATTGAAGAAGGCAACCAATTGCTAATATCGCGTGATTTTTCCAATTCAGTTGGGGCATTTTGGAAGGCCTTGGGAATCAACTCACAAAATGCCAGTTCTTGGTTTTCATTGTCTCGTGCTTATCTCTTAATGGCGGAAATGGAGAATGCCGAAATGACTGTTATGGAGGCGGTTCGTAATGACAGAGGCAACTTGCAATATAGAATCGAGTATTTGAAATTAATGAAAAAACTACAACCTTCAGAAAAATATTTAGATGAGTTGTTGAAAAGTAAGGAAGATTTCCCGGATGATCCGACGATCACTCTTTCTCTTGCCAGTGCTTTTAGGACAATTCGTCAAAAACCTCGGGTATCTGCTTTACTCTACCAAGAGTTTTTGGAAAAGCATCCTAGTCATCCATTGGCATCCAGTGTTAAAATTCGACTTAAAAATTTAGGCTCGGGTAATTGAAAAAAAATTCTTGAGGATTTAATTGGCTTTAATTACTGAAAATTGTTTAGAAGATATTCGGCAGAAAGTAGATCTTGTCGATCTTGCTTCATCTTATGTTACTTTGAAGCGATCTGGGACAATTTATAAGGGATTAAGCCCATTTAATACCGAAAAAACTCCTTCTTTTGTCGTTTATCCAGACAGCCAAATTTTCAAGTGTTTCAGCAGTGGACATGCTGGAAATTTATTTCGATTTGTTCAACTTATCGAGAATTTAACCTTTCCTGAATCGATTGAGTGGCTTGCCGATCGCTACAAAATCCACCTAGAATACGAACAATCAGCGAGTGGAAGACCTTTAAAAAGTCCATCTATAAAAAAACGGCTATTAGACATTCATGAGGTTGCAGCGAGTCATTATCATCAGTGCTTTTTCTCTAAAGCCGATGTCAGTGTAGAAATAAGGAAATATTGGGTAGAAAATCGCTCCTTTTCTTTAGATCATGCCAAAGATTATAAAATAGGATTTTCAGATCCAAAATCTCTAGCTTTAAAAGAGCTCTTGTTTGCTAAAGGGTACTCCAACAAGGAATTAGTGGAGAGTGGATTGTATTATGGGCGTTCAAATGATACAATTTTTCCGCGCTTTACTGGTCGACTCATGATTCCTATCAGGGATATCCAAGGGCGTGTTATAGCCTTTACTGCAAGAAAGACGGGTTTTACTCCAGAGTCACCTTCTTCAGATGCGAAGTATATCAATTCCCCAGAAACCCCTATTTTTTATAAAAGCAAAGTTCTTTTTGGCTTAGATCATGCCAAAAACCATGTAAATGAAATGGGATCATTCATTTTAGTTGAAGGTCAGTTGGATGCAATCCGGTGTTGGACGGTTGGGGTTCACAACGCTATTGCTCCGCAAGGGACCTCTGTTACAGTAGAGCAGCTTCAATTGTTGAAAAGGTATTCCCCTAAATATGTGGAGTGTTTATTAGATGGGGATTCAGCAGGTACAAAAGCTGCAATTCGTTTGATCCCATTGGGCTTCAAGGCTGGGATCGATTTGACTTTTACCTCTCTGGAAAATGGACAAGATCCTGATACCTTATTCGCTGGCTCTGGCAAAAATGGATTGGTGGATCTCAAATTTAGAAATGTGAATCCGATTGATTTTTTAATCATGACTAAAAAGGGTGAGGATTCTTTGGGTCCTGGTGAGTTAGAAAATCTTTCTATTGAATTTTTTAGCTACATAGACTTGGTTGAATCTGAAATAAAAAAAAGTGAATATATTAGAATTTTTAGCACTCAATTAGGATTAGATCTTTCATCGGTTCAAATGGATTTTGATCGTTTTGTGAACAATCGTTTTAAGAAGATTTCTAGTCGAAATACTATAAGTGTTTCTAATAAAGAAGATAATTTGGATAAAAAGTTAAGCAAGGAGTTGACAACGATCGAATATGTCATTTTGTTCTTACTTTTGCATCATGAAGAACTACAAGAACACATGTCACAAGTTATTAATCCAGAATGGATTAATATCTCTTCAATTTACGGATCCATCTTACACCGAGTTCTTCTGGAAATGCAAGAGGGACTTTGGGAGGGTATAAGAGGAATTTCTGAATTACTAGAGGGAGATGAAGAAACGGATGCGCTCTACACAATGCTGTCCCAAGAATCAAACTACGAAGAACCTTTTTTGAAGGCCAATCAATGTCTA
Source organism: uncultured Opitutia bacterium (assembly GCA_913049555.1). Lineage (GTDB taxonomy): Bacteria > Verrucomicrobiota > Verrucomicrobiia > Opitutales > CAJWYM01 > CAJWYM01. Next base: position 52,523 of record CAJWYM010000011.1, on the reverse strand, counting down.
AAAGATCTATTCAATCGATTTTTAAGGAGGCAGGAGAATTTACTAAGAAAGAAGAGTGAGGATCCAAGTTTATCTCAGGAAGAATCCAATTTTGTTCAAAAAGAGAGGATTCACCTCAGGCAGTTAAAAAAAACGCCCCCTCAAATAGAATTTCAAACATAATAAAGTGAACTTATAATGGCACCAGCAAAAAAAACAACCGCTAAAAAGAAAACAACGAAGACTTCAGTTGCAAAGAAAAAGTCTATTAAGAAATCAGACACACCTGCATCGAAGACCCAATCGCCTCAACTAGAAAAAGTGACTGCCACTAAAAAGGTTGGATCGAGGAAAGTTGCCAAGAAAAAGACCAGAGTATCCAAGAAAGCTTCAGACACAAAGATTGCTGCGTCCACTAAAAAAACTTCCCTTAAAAAAGTGCAAAGCGGTGTTGAGAAGAAGTCTGTCGTCAAAAAAACAACCAAGTCTGCCAGTGAGAAAAAGGTTCTCGAAGAGCAAACAAAGTTAAATGAAAGAATCCGAGAGCTTATTCACAAATCTAAGGATCAAGGTTATTTGACTTACAAAGATATCGGGGATTCCCTGCCCGATAAATTCAACAATCCTGAAGAAATTGATAATGTGATTTCTATTTTGGAAAACCTAGAAATTGACATTATAGACACCAAAGAGGTCGAGGCTTACAAAGAAAAAAAAGACATCACCGATGAGGATGATCTGAAGGCAGCTCAAGCAGATTTGTTAGACGACCCAGTCAGAATGTATTTGAAGCAAATGGGACAAGTTCCTTTACTCTCCAGGGAGCAAGAGGTTGCTATTTCTAAGCGGATTGAAAAGGCTGAGCAAGAGGCTCAGTCTGTTCTTTTTTCAGTGGGACTCACCTATGACTATCAGGGGGAAATTGCTCAGAAGTTGTTTAAACGGGAAGAAAGATTTGATCGAGTTGTTTTAGACAAAAAGATCGACAATCGAGAAAATTATTTCAAAGCGATCCCGTCCCTTATTGAGGACGCTAAAGAGATTAACAAAAAGGCGATGAAAGCTTGGAATCATTATGTCGATGCGAAAGATGAAGCAACTAAGAAAAGAGCTCACAAAAGATTCCTAAAATACGATTCTCAATACGAACCCATTTTTAAGAAATTTTGTTTCAAATTAAAAGTTTTTGAGGAGTATTTGGAGCTTATCGAGCGTGACATTAAAACGGCACAGTTTGGTTTAGATCGCAGGGCTCAAGCGCAAAAAAGTATTTCTAGAGGAAGAACTCCAGCAGACACGACTAAAACTGAAGCAGAATTAAGTATGCTAGAAGAGAAGTTTAGAATGGACGTAGTTAGCTTTCTAGACCTCGTTAAGAAAATTCGTATTGCTTTGCGGAAAGCTCACAGAGCCAAAACGGAAATGGTTGAGGCTAATTTGCGTTTGGTCATTAGTATTGCTAAGAAGTATACAAACAGAGGATTGTCTTTCTTGGATCTTATTCAAGAGGGAAATATGGGTTTAATGAAAGCTGTGGAGAAATTTGAATATCGGAGAGGGTACAAATTCTCCACCTATGCTACTTGGTGGATTCGTCAAGCAATTACCAGATCGATTGCGGATCAAGCAAGGACGATTCGTATCCCAGTTCACATGATTGAAACTCTCAACAAAGTGATGCAAGTTCAAAAGCAATTGTTGCAAGAATTAGGCCATGAGCCGACTGCGGAGGAAGTCGCTGAAGAAATGGGAATGCCCATTGATAAAGTTCAAACAATTATGAAGATGGCTCAACAACCCATTAGTCTACAAAGTCCTGTTGGGGATGGAGATGACACGAATTTCGGGGATTTTATAGAAGACAAAGGTGCAGAAAACCCGTATGATCAAACTGCTTATTCTTTGTTGAAGGAGAAAATTATTGATGTATTGGACAGTTTGACAGAAAGAGAACGCAATGTTTTGTCCCTAAGATTTGGTTTGACGGATGGTTACAGTCGAACGCTTGAAGAAGTCGGTAAAAAGTTTGACGTTACCCGAGAGAGAATTCGGCAAATTGAAGCAAAAGCTCTGAGAAAGATGAGACACCCTACTCGAATTCGTCAATTGCATGGATTTTTTGAGTCAGAACCCTCTCATAAAGGCCCAGGCGCTGAGAGTTTTACTCAAAAACCAGTGGAGGAATTGAAGAAGTAACAGTTTTTTGTTTTTGGAGTCCCTTTTAAGATGGATAGATTAAAAACCTAATTTCAATCGATCTAATTGGAATTAAATAATCAAGATTTCCTTGATGCTTTCTTCAATGGTGCGAAAAAATCTGTTCTGGCTTTAGAAATTGGGTATCCTAACTGATATTTCTCTCTTATATTGAAAAGAATTAACAGCTCTTTGCTTTTCTCTTTCATGACCTGTTAAAAATCTAATAAAAATATAAATGGCCGATAAACCAGGGATTAAATGGTTGAAAAATCTTAGATTCAAGGTCTTGATTTCTTTAATTCTATTCCAAGAAACTCTGAATTGTTGCTTGATCTAAGGCTTAATATTAGATGTAATCAATGAATACTCAATTGTGCGCAATTTATTCTATTTTATCACGTTTCATTGTTTTTTATCTTGCCTGCAGGCAGTTCAGCCTAATTTAAGTTCAGACTTACCCATTCAGTTCAATCAAGACGACCAAAGCATGATTGCTGAAGGAAATGCAAGATTGGAAGGCAAGGGATTTTTGATCGAGTCAGAAAAGATAAGATTCGTCAAAAACAAAGGATTCATAGAAGCCAAAAAAAATGTCAAAATCACCCGATCAGGGATGAGATTGACTACGGACCGAGCTGAATATCGTTTCAATGACAAACAAATTTCTGCGGATCAGTTTCGTTTTGGTTTTTCACCCTTGTATCTCTCAGGTCAGGAGTTTTTTGCGAGTGGCGATCATGTTGAGGGAAAAAGAGCGGTCATTTATTACAATGAACCCGATGGTTTCGAGCCTAATATTCAAGTAAAAAGACTATTTTTCGATCGAAATGCAGAAAAAATTCGGGTTGAGGGGGCTGTTTTTCGAGCGGGAAAAGTTCCCTTCTTTTATTTGCCCAATTTTGAGTTTAAAACCGGAGTGACTCCTTACGATCCAGGTTTATCTTTGGGTTATGCAACGCACTTAGGAGCTTTTACAAAAGCGGATTTGTGGTTTCAGTCTGGAGAGGAATCAAGTGTGGGTGGTTTTATAAATTCATACACCAAAAGAGGTCTGTTAATTGGACCCAAATTTAGATATGGCAAGAAAAGTTCATTGTCAGAAAGATTTGGGGATTGGAGTCTAGGTCATATTCATGATTGGAATGATCCTGGTTTTGATCGATCGGGAGATGCAATAGATAAAAACCGCTATTATATAAAAGGTTTTCATAAAGAGAATTTTAGAGATGGTTTTGATTTCTTGGCACAATTAGATTGGAGATCTGATAAGGAGTTTTTTCGAGATTTTGACTACCGCTTTTTTGAGAACAATCAAGATTCAGACACATTCATTGAATCCAATTATTTGACTGAAAATTCCGTGGTCTCTATTTTTGGTAGATTTCGTCCCAATTCGTTTGAGCCTGTTATTCAAAGATTGCCCGAGTTGACTTTTAGCTACTTGCCCACTCCTTTGTATGAAACAAATTTCGTTCAGGAAGCAAAACTTCAATTTTCATATTTAAAGCACCCTCAAGAATCGATCTTTGGAGGGAATAACGATTCTAAAAGAGTGGATTCTTATTACAAACTTTCTCGTCCCCTATATTTTGAGGATTGGTTCAGTTTTACACCCCTTATTGGTAGTCAGATCACCCACTACTTAGAAACTTTGGATTCTTCTGAATCCTACGCTCGGGTTGTAGGAGAGATTGGTTTTGATCTGGAGATTAAATCTTATGCATCTTGGGAGGTAGAACAGCCAGTCTGGGCCATCAATGGGATTCGCCATGTCTTGAAACCTACTATACAATACAGAGCTTTACCAGGAAAGGAAAATGGTTCTGGGAGAATTAGGGAGATTGATAATGGAGGGATTCGATTGGCTCGAGTGAATCCATTGGGTTTGGGTCAAAACCCATCGATAGATCAGATAAAGAAAATTCATACTACTCGCTTTGGTTTGGAGAATACGGTTCAAACTAGATCGCAAGAATATGGATCTCGAACTTTGTTACGATTGAATTTGTATCAAGATCTTTTGTTTGCAAAAGGAATCGAGGAAAATACTTTTGACTCTTTTTACAGTGATCTAGAATTGACTCCTGCTGACTGGCTACAATTAGACTTTTTATCTCGTTTAAAAACGGAGGATTTGACTCTGAAAAACTATTCCTCTGCTTTGACTCTAAAAGATGGAGATGTGCGAAGTATCCAGTTTGGAACAGAAATTCTTCAAAACGAGATTGAGGAGTATTTTGTCCGAGCTAATGTTCGGATTAATCAGAATTTTGGGATCTCAACAAAAATCACCTTCGACGCTGAGGATGAGGAGTGGTCGGAGTTGATTGGAGGACTCGATACGATGCTGGGTAGATATTGGAAAATTGCTTCCTCCTTTGGTTATCAACAGAATTCGGAGCGAAGAGGAAATTGGCGACTGGATATGAACCTTCGCTTACTGAGCTTTTAGGTTTCATGATTTTTGTATTGTACCTTATCAAGTTGTAAGATTAATAAAGCAATCCAACATTCCGTTCAATTTTTATAAATGACTTCTAGACAGGAGAAGAACCCGTTGTCTTTTAAAGATTCTATTTTGGAAGATAGCATTCCTGGGGTGAAGCTCCCAATTTTTGATGGTCCATTGGACTTATTGTTGTTTTTAATTCGTAAAAATGAAATCGATATTTACGACATACCCATTGAACTGGTAGCGAACCAATACCTGCAGGTTCTTTATGCAATGGAAGAAGTGAATTTAGATTTGGCGGGAGAATTCTTTTTTATGGCAGCAACCTTGATGCAAATTAAGAGCTCTATGCTCTTGCCGAAAAGAGAACCTGCGCATACTCTTAATGAATATGTGGAGGAGCCAATGGATCCGCGCTGGCAATTGGTTCAACAATTAGTCGAGTATCAAGGAATGAAAGAGGCGGCTAAGGATATCGATTCTTTGATGATTTCAAAGTCTTCCATGATTGCCCGCGAAGTTGTCTCAACTGAGATTCCAGAATCCACACTAGTTGGAAGCACTGAAAATGAAATATGGAATGTATTTAATAAAGCGCTTCAGCGTTTTACCGATCGAAGGCACTCAATGGAAATCCATTTAGAAACCATTACTGTAGCCGATCAGATGGCGTTTGTAAGCGCTCAATTTGAGCAGGAAAAAGAAATTCTGTTTTCCGATCTAATTCTAGATAAGACCCCTTTGTCCTATCTGGTAATTACCTTTTTTGCTTTGCTTGAATTGAGTCGATTACAAAAGCTTAGAATGCATCAGAAGAGTTGCTATGGTGAAATTACTTGTAGTTGGGTGTCCGATTTCAATACTTAACTGTGTGTCCGATCCAATTATTTGATTTCTATCAAAGCGGCTTTAACAAAGGTTGATTATTCTCTTTTTGGTGGAGTGGGTAAACTCATACAAAGGAAAAAGGGGACAATCATCAGAATGGCACCTATCCTGTATGTATTTTCTGAGTTCAGTCCAAAATATGCAATTCCTGCGAGAACAGGACCGATCGCTCTAGCTAATGATCCCGCAGATCTAAAGACGCCAAGATTGAGTCCTTGCTCTCTTTCATCAGAGTAAAGAGATACAAGTGAAGTAATCGATGGGCTTACTAATGCTACGGCGGTAGACATTCCTGTTATGCCGAAAAGAAAGAAGGTCAAGTTTTGGCTCATCGATAATATCCAGAAAGAGGGAATGGCTATTATAAATCCAAACATCATCAACTTTTTCTCCCCAATTCGAGGAGCCATTCGTCGAACGACAACCCCTTGAACAATCATCAGAACAAATCCAATCAGTAAGAACATAAGACCATTTTCTAAAGATTTAAAACTAAGTCTTTCAGCGGCTAAAAAAGTTAGAGTAAATTCCATTCCACTGAATGAAATCATAAATATTAAATACAAAACAATACTTCTTTGGACCCCAGCATGTGGCTGATCCATAATCCCAAAAATCGGGTATACAATTCGACTTGCTTCCGATCTTTTTCTTTTTTCAGGAGGCAAGGTCTCAGGAAATTTGGTAACAACCCACAAAAGGTTTAGACCGGCAAGAAGCGCACTGATCATCGCTGGAAAGGAAAAAGGATTGATCCCGAATTCTGCCAGAGCTGGATTCCATTCTAGCAGGTTTATCATAGCGGAAAGCCCACCTATTGCAGGACCTACCATAAATCCAAGTCCAAAAGCAATTCCAACAATAGCCATGCCTGAGGCTCTCTTTTTTCTTGTAGTAATATCTGCAACGGAAGCGGTTGCAGCCGATAAATTGCCACTCATAATTCCTCCAATTACTCTAGCTAAGATAAGTGCAGCAAAGGCATCTGCAAAGATCCACAGAATATAGCTTATGAAGATTCCAGAGACCGTTAGAATCATAATTGGTTTGCGTCCATAAAGATCAGAAAAATGACCCCAAACCGGTGCAAAGAGAAATTGTAGTAATGAGTAAATCGAACCGAGAACACCCCCAAAAAAAACAATAATTAAAAAGTGTTCACTGATAGATTCCGCAGGACCTACTAACTCTAAAATTGCAACTCGCATGCTCCTGATCCATGCAGGCAGTTCGTTCCCAAAGTAGAATTCTATCATTTCTGGAAAAAGTGGAAAAATGATTGAGAATCCCACTAAATCAAGGAAAATTGTAAGAAATACAACTCCAAGAACTTTTTTTCTGTCTTTATCTTCCATGAATTCCTATTAATTGTGTAGTTTTTTCTTTAGAGCTTCTAGAACGTTTGAGGGAATCAGTTGCAAGGGTCGATCTGTGTATTTCATAACTTGTTTTACTAACGTGGAACTCGTAAAAAAATACTTTTCATTGGGCATTAAAAAGAGCGTTTCTAAATCCTCTTCTAAGTGACGATTCATCTGGGCCATTTGAAACTCATATTCAAAGTCCGACACAGCGCGCAAACCTCGAATGATTACAGAGGCATTTTGCTCGAGAGCATACTCAACTAAAAGTCCTTTAAAACTTCCAATAAAAACATTGTTATACTTTAAAACATTTTTTTTTATCAAAAACATTCTTTCTTCTAAATCAAATAAGGTCTTCTTTTCACTATTTTCGCTAACCGCAATAATTACTTTTGGAAAAAGTTTGGAAGCTCTTTCGAGAACGTCAAGGTGCCCATTTGTTACTGGATCAAATGTGCCTGGATAGATAGCAGTTTTCATAGTTCAATTAGGAGTTAAGCAGTGGATTCAAGACAGATCAATTCAAATGCTTGATTCTAGTGTATTTTAGTGCTTCTATCTATAACAACCGTGAACATTCCTAATACACTCAGTCTTTGCCGGATCCCAATTCTTTTTGCCATAACATTGGTTCTTTGGATTGGTATGACTGGTTCTTTGACTCAATTCCAAGTGGCTAAGAGCCCCACCGAGAATTGGATGTGCTCTGCCGCTTTTGTGATCTTTGTAATTGGGGGCTTGTCGGATTGGTTGGATGGGTATTTAGCTAGAAAATTAAACCAGATTTCGGACTATGGCAAACTGATGGATGCATTGTCAGACAAAGTTATGATGGTTGGAGTATTTATAACTCTTTTTGCCTTTGGGCTTTATCCATTCTGGTCTTTATTTTTAATCTTATTGATTTTATCTAGGGAGTTTCTGATCACTGGCCTGCGATTGGTTGCAGCTGCTACAGGACAAGTATTGGCTGCTGAGAAATCAGGCAAATATAAAACAGTTTTTCAAATTATCTCTGCAGGTGCTATTTTACTTGCTCAGGCATTCAAAAATGACCTTGGGTTTTGGGATAGCCTATGGGTTCAGAGATTGGAACAATTAGGAATCTTATTATTTATTTTAGCTAGTTTGCTTACTGTGAGTTCCGGGGCTTCCTATGTGATTAAATATTGGGATTTGTTTACTGGAAAGACTCCCGAAAAAAATAAAGAATGAATAGAAAAAATTTTTACTGGGCCGCTTATATCCCCAGAGCTATCATAATTAATTTAAGCACCTTTGGACCCGTCGGGACTTTGCTAAAAGCACCGGGAACTTGGGGCAGTGTATTGGGTCTCTTTTTGTATGTTTTCTTTTTTAAAGAATTACCGAATTGGGCTTATATATCAACCCTTTTGGTCGGGACTTATTTGACTATGGGAATATGCAACGAGGCAGAAATTAGATTCAATACAAAGGACCCAGGTTTTGTCATATTGGATGAGATTATTGCGATTCCATTTTGTTTTATTTTTCTTTTTCCTGAAGGCTCTGAAAGTTCTTACACCTTATGGGTTTGGTTACTTTTAGGTTTTATTTTGTTTCGTATTCTAGATATTACAAAGCCTTGGATTATAGGAAGATTACAAGAAATTGGAGGGGGTTTTGGAGTTGTTATTGATGATGTGGTTGCAGCTATTTTCACAAATCTAGTACTGCAAATTCTGTTTTGGATGACTCATGGATGACTGGAATTCGTGATTTTTATAATAGAATCTCCAGATGAAAGCTCTAATTCTAGCGGGTGGAAAAAGTCGCCGCATGAAGACCGACAAGCTTTTGTTAATGAGGAATAGCCAGTTCCTTGTATCTCCTATGATTGAGATCTTGCTTGAGAAAAAGTTTGAAGTATTTATATCTCGTTCCAAAAATCAAAGCGCCTTTGATCCCTTAACTTCTTCGAAGGTCATTCTTGATAAGCACGAGAACAAGGGGCCTTTAGGAGGAATTTACTCCGCAATGCATTTTGCTCCTAATGACCCTTGGTTGATCCTTTCTTGTGATCTCTATGGATTAAAAATGGAGGTTATTGAGGAATTGATTCAAAAGAGAGATCCTTCAATGGATGGAACCTTTGCCTTTAACAAACTTCGTCAGACAATAGAACCCCTTTGTGGTATTTGGGAGCCCTCTAATTTTTTATTTATTAAGGATTCTCTGGATTTGGATCACTGTTCTGTTTTTAGATATCTCCAAACGCGAAGCGTAAAGTCTGTTTCGATAGATTCCCCGGAGGCTTTAATCAACGTAAATACAAGACAAGAATTGTCTCAATTGGAACTCCTTGAAAATGGATAATTAATGGATTTTAGTCCGCTTATGATTCTTATTTTAAAACTTTTTTTAAAATTGGAATTGAATACTAGTATGGAACATAATTCGTGCATTTTCTAGAAGAATCTGGGTATTTATTTCTAACTCGAAGTCTCTACTAGTTTATTGACAGCATTCACCAGATCGATAGTTTAAATTTATGCAAGGAATACCTTTAAAATTCATCGGTCTAATAATAGGATTAATGCTTACGTTGATTTTCGGATCACGTCTCTTCATCAGTGTGCCAGCTGGTCATACGGCTGTGGCAACATTGTTTGGGGAAGTCCAAGAAATTCATTTCAAAGAGGGTTTAACCTTTCCGGTCAATCCTCTCTACGAATTCGAGCATTATGATGTTCGAGAAAACACTTTGATGGAAAAAGCGAATGTTCCCTCACAAGATCAACAGATTACTGAGATTGACGTAAGTGTTCAATACCGTTTGATTGGTGAGTTGACCCCAACTATACTCAGGGAATCTGGGAGTACTTCTCGTGCGGTTCAAGTTCATTTGATTCCTAAATTACGTTCAACAATTAGAGAGCAGGGAAAGACGGTTAAAAGAGCCGAGGATTTCTTTAATGAAGAAACCCAAGAAAATTTACAAATCAGTATTTTAGATAAATTAAGAGAATATTTGCAGCCTATAGGGATTCATGTAAAAGCCGTTTTAATTCGTGACATTCGATTGCCTGCTTCTCTACGAAAAGCGATTGAAGAAAAGAAAGAGCGCGAACAAGCAGTTGAAAAAGAAAAAGCGGAGTTAGAACTAAAGAGTACCGAATTTCAACAAGTTGTGAAGCAGGCTGAATCAGAAAGAGCAGCGGCAGAGCAAGACGCTGAAAAAAGAAGAGTTCTAGCAGATGCACAGGCTTATGAAATTCAAAAGTTAAATGAAGCAATCTCAAGCAATCCAGCTTATGTTCAATTGCAGGCTTTGGAAGCCCTCAAAGAAATTTCTAAAGACCCATCTACAAAAATCTATTTCATCGATAACCAAAGTTCGTCTCCACTACCATTGATGAATATTGGAGATCCTTTGATTAAAAAGTAAAATTTAAAGTTTGAAAATTCTGGAGTTCAGTGTGATCTAAAGATTGCCTGAACTCTTTTTTTATGGATGGGAAATTAAAAGTGGCTGAATATATGGGGCCTCATGGGACTGTGAATGTTCCTGTAGAGTTTATCCACTACATCTGGCAGGAAGGTTTTTTTAACTCGGATGCTTTGCGCTTGGAGGATGGTAGGAAGATTTTAATTTTGGATTGTGGTGATAAGGATCCTCAAAATTTTTCAGTTTTCCGTGAAGCAAAATTTAAATTGGATGAAAAAGAAATTTGTGGAAAGGTATCCGTCCATATTTATCCTAATGACTGTTTGGATTTTAATTTCCAAGATATAATACTTCAAGTGGCGGTTTTTCCTGAGGTAAATTTGCAAAGAAAATCAGACAAGCTTCCTCTTCTTATCCTTTTACCATATTTAGAGGATAGTTTGGATGAGACTATTGAGGATTACGGGATTCGCGCGCTTGCTAAGGGATTGGAGGATCCTTTATCTTTGGAGTTGAATGCTTCTTTGATCCAAGATTGCTCCAGAACTCGATGGATTCAAAAGTGTGAAAACTGCTCCCAAAAAATCGATTCGGTTGGTTGGAAGACTTCTTTTCATCAATTGATTCTGGAAGCTTTGGGAGCTCGCAAAAATAAAGAAAGCATGTCAGCGATCTCTCATCAATTTACTTTAGATGATTTGCAAAAAAATGAATTGTGGGATGCGGAATTTCTATTTAAAAGTCAAAAGACTTGGAGATTAAGAGGGGTCTTGCCACCCGCTCACCCTAAAAAAAGATTGGATGCCTATCTTCGACTCATTCGATCAAAGGATGTAAATTTTGAGGAAAGCCTTAAGGATCTTTTTTTGAAGAATCTACCAACGGAAGGAGACACAAGCTCTTTTCGAAAAGAGGTTCGTCTGAAGAAATTACAAGAACATTTAAAGCATCAGGTTTTTGCCAACGTTTTTTCAGAAAACTTGTTGAATACTGTTGTTTGTGATGTATTGCTGCCAATGATTGCTTCTCAAATGGAGCGAGAGCAGTTTTATGCTTATTGGTTTCATTGGTTTCCGGGAAATTGTCCTAAAGAGGTAAAATTATATGCTAGATTAGAGGATCAAGTCTTGAGTAATGGGCTTATTCAAGGAATCTTACAATTATTTATTTTAAACGCCAGAAATGGATAAAATGATAAATTCTCAACGAATTGACAGCGTTAAAGATTATTTACTTTCTTTGCAATTTCAAATTTGTGATGAGCTTACTCAGCGAGACTCAAAGTTGAAAAAGGTTCGAGATCCGTGGGATCGCCCTAATGGTGGAGGTGGAATTACATGCGCTTTTGAGGATGGAAAAATTTTTGAAAAAGCAGGAGTGAATTTTTCTCACGTTTTTGGAGGTCATTTGCCTCCATCAGCAACGAATTCAAGGCCGGATTTAAAAGGTGCCAGTTTCCAAGCAATGGGAGTTTCTTTAGTCATTCATCCAGACAATCCATTTGTTCCGACCAGCCATATGAATGTTCGATATTTTGAGGCTATTCGGGACGGAAAAGTATTGGCTTGGTGGTTTGGTGGGGGCTTTGACTTGACTCCTTACTATCCTTTTATTGAGGATGTGGTTCATTGGCATACCGTTGCTCGTGAATCCTGTGATTTCCCTTCTTTAAATAAGAATTTGTATACAGAATTCAAAGAAGCCTGCGATCATTATTTTTACTTAAAGCATCGGGATGAGACCCGTGGGGTTGGTGGTTTGTTTTTTGATGACTTCAATCGATGGGATTTCCAAGATTGTTTTCAATTATTAAAACAGATTGGTGATGCTTTCATACCCGCATACTTTTTCATTGTAGATAGAAGAAAAGATTCAAACTATGGGATACGAGAAAAATCTTTTCAGGCCTATCGCCGAGGGCGTTATGTGGAATTCAATTTGGTTTTGGATCGAGGGACTCACTTTGGTCTTCAGTCTGGGGGTCGAACAGAGTCGATACTAATGTCCTTGCCCCCTAAAGCAGAGTGGCGATATGATTGGCATCCAGAACCTAACAGTGCGGAGGCTGAACTTTATAATAACTATTTAAAAAAACAAAACTGGCTGAAGCGATGACAGGAAAAGAGAGAGTTTGTAAATCCTTACAATGTGAAGAGGTGGACAGGCCTCCAATCTGGTTGATGAGACAGGCGGGTAGATATCTACCTGAGTATCGAGCCCTGAAAAAGAAGTATTCTTTCCTAGAAATGATTAAAACCCCGGATCTGGCTTGTGAGGTAACCATGCAACCTCTTAGAAGATTTCCTTTGGATGCAGCTATTTTGTTTTCTGATATTTTAGTGATACCAGAGGCTATGGGACAGGGTTTTTATTTTAGAGACGTTGGTGGAATTGGTATGGACTACAGGATACAGTCTAAAAGAGATGTGGATCAGTTGATCGCATCAGATGCCGTGGATAACCTAGATTATGTTGCGAGAGCATTAGAGGTGATTGGAGAAAATTTGCCTAATAACGAATCCCTTCTTGGTTTTTCTGGATCTCCTTGGACACTGGCAACCTATATGGTAGAAGGAGGATCTAGCAAGAATTTTTCTAGAATATTAGATCTTTACAGAGAAGATCGAGCCCTATTTGAGAACTTGCTGAGCAAATTAACGGAAGCGAACATTGGTTATTTAAAAATGCAAATTGAGAAGGGTGCAGATGCGATTCAAATCTTTGATTCTTGGGCAGGGATTTGTCCTGAAAAAGAATATTGGAATATGTCCTTGAAATGGGTTGCTAGAATCATTGATGAACTACCAAAGGATTTCCCAATTATTCTGTATGCTAAGGGGGTTTCAGATCGAGTCGAAGCATTGCTTCATACCGGTGCAAAAGCCCTAAGCTTAGATTGGACGGTACGCTTGGCTGATATAAAAGCTTCTTTAAAGCACAATGTTTGTTTGCAAGGAAATTTAAATCCAGATCTATTATTTGGAGATTCCGGTGCTATGCTTAAGGCTACCAACCATTTATTAGGAGAAATGAAACCCTACCGAGGTTTCATATGCAATTTAGGTCATGGATTGACTCCAGAGTCCAAAATTGAGAACGTAGAGACCATGGTGAATGCAGTCGTTAATAGTTAAAAGGGTGGGGCGTATACTATGGAATTGAGAGTTACAAAGTATGGAGAACCGATTCTTCGAAAAAAAGGCAAAGAGGTAGCCGTTTTTGATAAGGAATTAGACAATTTTGCATCCGATATGGTGGATACGATGCGGGAGGCAGAGGGGATTGGATTGGCTGCGCAACAAGTAGGTAGAGCGATTCAAATGTGCGTGATCGAGTTAATTCCAGTCAATGGTGGTGACGAATTTAACCATAAATATGATGGTTCTTTTGTACCTCTCGACCTCATAATGCCCTTAGTGGTTATAAATCCCAAAATTATACCTTTGTCAGAGCTAGAGACCCCTTACGAAGAAGGGTGTTTGTCTTTTCCAGACATTCATGGCGAGGTCTTCAGGCCGGATCATATTAAGGTTGAGTTTCAAGATCTTCAAGGCCACTTACATACAATGGAATGCGAAGGACTGTTATCCAAGTGTTTTCAGCATGAATATGACCACCTGCATGGGGTCCTCTATATTGATCGCATGAAGAAATCAGAGCTTGCTCCCTTGCAAATGGAAATCAATCGTTTGAAAAGGGTTACAAAACAAAATATCAAGAAGAAAAAAGGATAGAACCTCAAAATGTTATCAATTTAATTCGACATTTTTACTGAATCTCTTTTACTAAGTGACTGTTCAACCCCATCTAAAAATTATTCCAAAGCATGAGTCGTGATATTTTTGTAGGAAGGTACAAAGAGCTAGATATTCTAACTCAAGAGTTACTTCGTGACCCCAATGAAGAAGATGCTTTCAAACTTTTCTACATAGAGGGAGAAGAAAAAGTTGGTAAAACGGCCCTCGTTTCGCAATTATGGGAAAAACTAGTAGAATCCGGAGGAAGCTTTATTTGGTCGAGTATCCCGGAAATGTCAGGGGAAGAACCCGAACATCAAAGGCTTGAAAAATTAGTTCAGTCTATGGACTCAAACAAGCAAAACCTAATAAAAAAAATTGGGTCTTTTGCTAGAGCTTTTGGAACAGCCTCTTTTGAATTTCAAAACCAAGAGGTTGCGATGCCCAGCCAAGGGGTTCTTGAAGTTTGGTTGGAATTGCTCAAAAATCATTTCTATTCGGACACAGAAATTAACAAATCTGATCCTACAAAAGCTCCAAGAATTGTATTAGTATTAGATGATTTTACTCGATACCCAAATTCGGTGCGAACTTGGTTTAAAGAGACTTTCATCTTCGGCTTAGCCGAAACGAATTTACTTTCACATTTTCAATTTGTTTTTACAAGTGCTCAACCCATATCCATGGATTCAGATATGGAGCAATACCTAGATGGGTTTGATTTTGTAAGACATGATACTTATCTTAAAACTTTCAATGTAGATGAAATCCATGATTTTCTACGAAAAAGAGGAACTCCTGAGATTTCCTCTTCAAAGATTTTGGAAAAAACAGGGGGTTATCCTGCGGACGTTGTTCTTGAAATTGAAAAGCAAGAGAAACAGCCCGTCAGCGACTCTGTTCGTAAAGAGATTACTAATTTACTGACCGGTAAAACTACTCGCCAAAAGTATTGGTTAAAAGCCGCGGCGCATCTAAGTGTCTGCAATGAAGAAAGTTTAGCTTTGTTTTGTCCCCATGAAGAAGTTTCAAAAGCTCTAGAGTGGTTGAAAGGATCCTCAGGAGTAGACTTTCAAAATTTGGGTTACGGGCTTCTTATGGATTTAGATATGTCCAAAAGGATTCTTCGATGGCTTAAGAGTTTTGAAAAAGAAGAATTTGGTAGGTTATTGAATATTGCCGAAAAATACAATGAATTCGTCGACGCAATTCCCCAACCTCAAGCAAGGGTTATGTTAACAGACTTGTCTGTATTTAATTACTTCAATGGGGACCTAATACGAAGAGTTTTAAAGGCGGATGAAAAACCTTATTTAGAACTGACTCGCCGAATTCCAGAATTTTTCGATTCAGGACAGTTCAATCATCGAATCAACAAAGAGCATCGCAATTTTATATCCAATTACAGGGATTTATTGATTGAAGATCATCACAAGGTATTTGAAATCCAAGTAAAAAAGGAATGGGATCTCATAAAGACCGAAGCGCTCGATAAAAAAGAAAGCCTTGAAAAGGAGATGATTATTGGACAACGTGACATGAAAATTGCACGTGAGGAAATTGAGGAGTTGAAGATTCAAGTAGAATCTCATCGTGAAAAAGTTGTTGAAGCTTTAGATCGTGAAAGAAAAATAGATTTTCTCAAATCTCGAATTGATAAATCCTCAAAAACCAAATTTCCAGGTATGCTTTATCAGATTTTAGGGGTTGCGATCGTTTTAATTACAGCAATCTATCCAGGTGCTTATTCTTTACTGAATGTATTATTCGGGATTGCTATCATTGTCTATGGTGCTTTTGGCCCTCTAAAAAAGCAGAAGAAGGTTCAAGACAATACTGATTTCGATAAAACTCTCGAAATGAAACAGGAAGAGGATTTAAAAGTTGAAGGGGATCCCAATATTCGGATGCTTTCCTTCAAAAAGAACAATTCAGAAATTCGTTTCAAGCAACTTCATAATATGGTTAGCAGGCTTAAAGGGCAACTTAAAGATTTAGACAAACGACTTGACGAGCCATACCCATACATTGGAAGTTAATTAATCGGATTCAATTCTATCAAGTATTTTTCATGAACAACCAGTATTTATATTAAACAAAGCGTTGTTTTAATTTTAAAAAATACCTTTAAGAATTCAATGGAATCCATCCTAAAATTGGTTTCTATTCTGTGAATCGTTTTTGCATTTTTTACTGCAAGTAGTCTCTAAAATAAAATTAGAATTCTTTAACTTGGTTTCAGAGTATTTAGAAAACTCTCTTCGTCCATAATGGGAATTCCAAGCTTCTCCGCTTTTTTAAATTTCGATCCTGAAGCTTCTCCCGCCAAGACAAATGCAGTTTTTTTACTTACAGACCCTGAGGTTTTGCCCCCTGCGTTCTCAATCATTTCAGTTGCCTCAGCTCGTGATAGAGTTGGCAAAGTGCCGGTTAAAACAATTATTAAATTTTCGAAAACAAGATTGGAAGAATTTGTTTCCTCAGAAAGGGCAACTGTAAGATCATGGGCTTTTAGGAGATTCATCACTTTGATGTTCTCAACATTTTCGAAAAAGGCGATTAAGTTATCTGCCAAAATGGGACCAATCCCATCGATTGCTAGTAAGGATTCCTGAGTTTGCTGGATTAGGGTATCAATATTCTTAAATTTTCGAATCAAGTCTTTGGAGGTTGTCATACCGACTCCTGGAATTCCTAATCCATGAAGAAGGCGCCAAGGCTCTTTATTTTTACTTTTTTCTAAAGCGTCCAGGAGGTTTTTAGCTGATTTCTCAGCAAATTTATCTAGTTTTTTTAATAAAGATATTTCTAAGCTATACAAGTCGGCAATCGAGTTTATTAATTTTTTGGATACGAGTTGATCAACGATTGCTATTCCAAGATTTTCTATATCCATGGAATTTTTGGATGCAAAGTGAATAATTCTTCCTCTAATTTGCGGGCCACAAGCAATGTTATGACATCTCCAAGCCACCTCTCCCTCTGCTTTTTTTAATGGGTTGTTACAAGATGGGCATAAATTTGGAAAGGTATAGGCTTTTTGGTCTTTTCTTGAATCAGGGATGAACTGAACGACTTGAGGAATGATTTCTCCCGCTTTTTCTATTAGGACTCGATCTCCAATCCTTAAATCTTTTCTTTTAATTTCATCCTCGTTGTGCAAGGTTGCTCTAGATACTGTGGAACCCGAAATCAAAACGGGTTCTAGATGAGCTACTGGAGTAATCACACCTGTTCTACCCACTTGCAACTCAATCTTCTTTAAGAGTGTTTCCGCTTTCTCTGATTCAAATTTGTAGGATATCGCCCACTTTGGAGATTTGGCTGTTTCCCCAACAAGGGATCGACTTTGGATATCATTGAGTTTGATGACTGCTCCATCCGTATCATAAGAGAAATTTCGCCTGATTCTATCCAACTCTTGAACTCCTTGCCAGGCACTTTCTATAGAATCGCTTTCCCAGAATTTTTCTAAACTGGGGAGTCCCCATTGTTTAATTTGTTTCAAACAATCTATTTGACTTTCGTGGCTTGGACCTTTTAAAAAGCCAATTCCATAGAGAACAATTTGCAGACTTCGATCTGCTGATTGTTTTGGGTCTAAAAGTTTTAAAGTTCCAGCCGCTAAGTTGCGAGGGTTTGCATAGGTGGCTTGTCCCTGCTCTTCTCTGAGTGTATTGATTCTTATAAACTCCTCTCTGTTCATAAACACTTCACCTCTAATTTCAATGGATTGAGGAAGATTAGAACCCAAAAGGAATGGGGGCAATGTGGGAATGTTTTTGATGTTTCTAGTAACATCATCTCCTTCTATTCCATTTCCTCGCGTTGTTGCTCGAATTAAATTTCCATTTGTATAAGTCAAGCTGATCGCAACGCCATCAATTTTTGGTTCTACTGCGTAGGAAAGCTTTTTTTTATCCAGAACTTTTATCAATCGATCGTTGAATGCATAGAGTTCCTCTTGATTGTAGGTATTGTCCAAACTCATCATACGCTCTAGATGAGTGTGTCTTTCGAATCCTTGATTTCGATCATCGCCAACAATTAGACTTGGAGAATTTTTGAATGAAAATTCTGGATATTTACTTTCTAAGTCTTCTAGTTGATATTTAAGTTGGTCGTATTCGTAATCAGAGATTTCCGTTTTTGCGTTTTGGTAATAATTTTGATTGTGCTTTTCAATTTCTGACCTTAGTGCATTGATTTTACTTTGTGGGTCGCTTTGATTTAAACTTTGGCTCATTGAATCTATTTTTAAATTTTGTTTCTAAATAGTGAAGATTTTTTTTATCTTTAACAAATCCATTTATGAAAGAAGAAGACAATATATACGAACACTGGAAATTTGAACTCAATGTTACTGAAGTGGTTCTTAAAAGTGAGATTTGTTCTTTTGAAGGACATGCAGATTGGTCCAGAATGATCTACGAAATTCAGGGAGACGTTCGTGGTTACACTAAGACAATGATCGATCCAGTTCAATTAACAGAGGTGAAGAGCGAATGGATTGCCTCTGAAAAACATGTTATTTTTAGAGTAGCAGAAGAGCCAAAACCAAGTTTAGACAAGGTGAATATTTTTTTCCCAGGAAAAAACCATGTAAAAGGAGATCCTTTCATACGGGGCAGGTGTTCGGTTTTAGGTGAATTAATTACTCCGAACCGGGGAGATTGGAGAGTAGATTCAGAACTAGACCCCAAAGTTTTTGCAAAAATCGAGAAGGCCTCGGATTTATTTTTAGCAAATTCTCGATCTATTCTTAATCTTAAATTCACGGTTGGAATTCATGAGGTGTCTCGCAAAAGGAAAGGGACAAGAATTGAGGATCGGTTGGTTGTCAGAGATGTGATTTATTTGGAGACCCGTAATAATAGAGAAGAGAGGGGTAAAATATTTGGATTTTAAATTTTAAGCTTGGCATAAAGGGTTGTGTTCCTAAGATGGATACTTTGTATTAAGTTCTTCGGTAAGATATCCAAGTGGCTAAAGGACGCTGACTGTAAATCAGCTCGCTTCGTGCGTTCGGGGGTTCGAATCCCTCTCTTACCACCACTTTTTATTGCTGTTTTATATTCAAGATCTTTTAAATGGTCCATTTAGTTTATCATGGATCAGCACATCTTTCATAATGGACCTCTAAAATAGGGCCCAATTTTTTGAAAAAGATCCTTTAATAAATTTTAAGATCCGTGCCTTAAATTGGACAGATGAATCACTGAGGAATGATTTTGAACCCGGAACGATCTGACAAAATCAATTAGTTACGAGATTTTCTTCTGTAAATTCTCGAGTTAACGGTTTGTGGTTTCCATAGAGTCTAAAGCAATTAAAAATGTTAAATTCCAATAAAGATTAACAACCCAAAAAGATCTGGTTTTTTTGGTCTACGGGCTTTATAACTAAAAAGGAGGAAATCAAAAGTTGTGTGTTTGAATTTAGGGTCCTTTAGGTAGATTTCCAATTTTTTAGAGAATTTTCAAGGGCTACTTGAACTGGGTTCATAAAAATCCCTGCTTTTTCCATTTTACTTGTATTCATAATGCAATTGGAGCGAGGAGTATTTGCTGCTTTTTTCATGAAATCATGTTCATCCTCAAAAAAATTGAAATCTTTCGGGAATGGGTTTTTTTGACCCTTGGATTCTCTTCGTTTTCCTTCTTGAATCATCAATTGAGTCACCTCTCTTGTGGTAATGTAGCCAGGATTTGTCAGATTGTAAGTCCCAAATGGAACTTCTTTTTCAAAACAGGACACACAAGCGGCTACAAATTCCTCTAGATGAGAAATTGAATTTTCAGCTTCTAATAGAGATTTATAAGTGATCAATTTGTTTAAATAGTTTCTTGGGGAGGATTCATCATTGAAAGGAATCCTTAGACGCCAGATGTAGCATTTTTGGGCATCAACGAGTAATTCTTCTCCAAGCGCTTTGGTTCCACTGTAAAAAGAACAATTGTTAGTTCTAAAGGAAAAGTTGGGCGTGCATTCTTCTGTAAAACCACCACCACCGTCCCGGTCCCCAGTGTAAATACAACCTGAGGAAACATGACCCCAAGAGATATCAAAGGTCTCACAGGCTTTTTTGATCGTTCCAGGTAAAAGCGCATTTCCATTCAAGCAATCTGCTTTGTTTGTTTCGCAAGCATCTACATTGGGTTTACCAGTATAACCAGCAGCATTGATTAAAAATTCCGGTTTTGTTTCTTCAAGGATCTCTTTCAGTGTTTCTAATTGGGTATAATCTATCTCTGCTCTTGAAAATCCTTTGAAGGCTCGATTTGAAGATTTTAAAAGTTCTTTAAATGCAGAACCCACATATCCGTTTGCTCCTAAGATGAGAATCATGATGATTTGTAATTTTTATTTTGATGTTCTGCATGGATTGTAAAACCTATGCCTCCACGTGCTGCAAACTTTGCCTCCACCTTCATCCATCTTGGATCGAGAGCGATTATAAGGTCATCTAAAATTACATTTGCAAGGTGTTCGTGGAAACAACCTTCATTTCGATAAGACCAAAAATAGAGTTTGAGCGATTTTGATTCTACTATTTTTTGTTCCGGAATATACTTTATATTGATAGATACAAAGTCTGGTTGTCCTGTTGCTGGGCAAAGGCAGGTAAATTCATCGGTGTACAGTTCGATGATATAATCACGATTTGGGTGGTGGTTGGGAAATACTTCCAAGTTTTTGCATGGTTTTGTTTTTCCTTTTCCCAGATCTGAAAGCCCCTCCAGGTCTTTGTATTGTGTTTTATTATTCATTTATCAATTGCACGCAAAAATGCCATGTTGTAGTGAGAGATCAACCAACAGTAAGCAAACACTGCACTGAGCGATAAAATCACTGCCCATTTAATAACTTTTTTTGTCTTTTCATTCATTGGTTTCTATTTTTAAAAAATACGATAGGTTCCGTTTATCCAGATAAAATTCATCAGTTATTAGGGGGTTTAAAAAGAACAATTATTCCTCTTAGATGGATACCGTGGGAAATTTGCCTTTATAAAAGACTACTTCCCCTGAGACACAAGTGGCCTCTACGACTCCAGGTAAAGAACTTTTTAACCAAGGCGAATTTTTAGATTTGCTAAACAAGGTTTCTTCAGTGATTGATTTTTGGGCATTGGGGTCAAAAACAGTAAGGTCTGCTTCAGAACCAATAGATAGTTCTGGGGGCTTCATGTTTAAAACCTTTGAGGGCATAATGGATAAAAGGTTGACGACTTCGGTGAGACTAAAAGCATTCTTAAAATGTAATTTGTCAAGCACCACAGGAAGCGCAGTTTCAAGGCCAATTATACCAGCAGGCGCGAGGTCAAATTCAATATCCTTTTCGTCTCTTGTGTAAGGTCTGTGATTGGATGCGATGCAATCAATCGTGCCATCTTTCAAACCCTCTAATAGCGCCTCAATATCAGATTTCTCACGGATTGGAGGATTGGTTTTATAACGAGTGTCATACCCTTCAATACAATCATCCGTAAAAAATATGTGATGCGGTGTAGTGTCTGCTGTGATCTTTACTCCTCTTTGTTTAGCCCTGCGAATGATCTCCACGGAATATGCTGAAGATATACTCTGCAAGTGAATCCTAGCTTCACTGTAGGTGGATAAAATTACATTCCGAGATACCATAATATCCTCGGCAGCTCTAGGAGAGCCTCTAAGTCCAAGTTTTAGAGCAGTTGGTCCGTGATTCATTGAGGATCCCTCGGTTAAGTTGTCATCAATGCATGGATCTAAAACAACCAAATCGAACATCTTGGCGTATTCTGCAGCTCTCTCCATAAGGGCATTGTTTTGCAAACTTCTACCAGAATCAGTAACCGCACAAATCCCAGCTTTTTTCAACGAGCCCATGGATGCAAGAAATTCACCTTCGCGCGCTTTTGTAAGACAACCGGAAGGCATTATTTTAATAATGGACTCCCTTTCAACTGCATCTTTAATGAATTGAATAGTTCCCGCGGTGTCACAAGGAGGATTGGTGTTAGGCATGGCTACTACACAGGTGAAACCTCCTGCCGCCGCTGCTTTCGATCCAGAGCGAATTCCCTCTCTGTGAGAACCACCTGGTTCGCAGAAGGATACATTGATATCTATGAAGCCCGGGGATACTATTTTGTCCTGAGCCTCAATAATAAAAGCTTTTTCTTTTTGTTCCGTAGATAAGTTTTCAACAATCCTACCATCATTTACATATAAATCAGCAACCTCTTCACGATTGTTGATTGGATCAATGATTGTTCCGCCTTGAATCCATATAGGTTTTTTCATTTCAAAAAGTAGAATTTTTGTTAGCGATAGAACAAAGGTAGAGAGCGGCCATTCTTACAGCAATTCCGTTGGTTACTTGTTCCAAAATGACCGACCTTCCTGAATCTGCTAAGCTAGAATCGATTTCCACACCTCTATTCAAAGGACCGGGATGCATAATTAGGGCACCCTTTTTTAAATAGGAAGCCCTTTTCTCATTGAGGCCAAACATACTTGTGTATTCCCCGAGCGATGGGAAGTGGGTCGAAGTTTGTCTTTCATGTTGAATCCTCAAGAGTATAACTGCGTCTGCACCATACAAGGCTTCTTCAAGTTTGTGACAAACCGTGACTCCCATTGTTTCAAAGCTTTTAGGAACCAGGGTTGCTGGACCCGCTATTGTAACATCAGCACCGAGCTTTCTCAGTGCCCAAATGTTGGAACGAGCGACTCGACTGAAAAGAATATCACCCAATATGGTGACTTTTTTACCATTCAAATCCCCTAGATGTTTTTTAAGGGTAAAACAATCCAAAAGAGCCTGTGTAGGATGTTCGTGAGCCCCGTCTCCAGCGTTTATTACTGGAATATCTACAATCTTGCTTAAATACTTAGCTGAACCTGCAGAACTGTGCCTAATGACTATAATATCTGCACCTAAAGCTTGAATATTCATTGCAGTATCTCGCAAGGTTTCTCCCTTCACTAAGCTGCTTGCCCCTTGGCTGATTGTTATAACATCCGCCTGAAGCCGAGTCGCAGCCATTTCAAAAGCGACTCGAGTTCGGGTGCTTGGTTCCATAAACAGGTTGACTACGGATTGTCCCTCCAACGAAGGGAGACTTTTATCTTTAGCATCCATTTTAGCTCGAAAATCAGAAGCTATTTCGAAAATAAATTCAAGTTCGTCTCTTTCGAGAACTTCAATTCCAAAAAGATCTTTTCGCTTCCACCTATTTAAATTCATACGAGCCTACGGTAAAGATAAGTCAATTATTTAGAATCAAGGCCTTTGTCTACCAATTCACTGAATAAACTTTGGGCAAAGATGTAATTATATGTGCTTTTAAGTTGTTCGTATTGACTCTCTATGAGTGTATCTAACTCTTCGCCCTCAGGCGGGGTCGATGATAGAATTCGGACAATGTGCCCTTCATCGGATCCAGCAATGAATGAGGAGTAGGCGTTTGGTTTCAATCGTACCGCAGCACTGAAAACATTCGTTGGGATTTGAGCACTGGATGAAGACAAGGTCGCACTTTCGATTTTCTTTCTTACAAGTCCCTCTGTATTGAGGAAGTCATCAAGCGCTTTTTCCTCGTCCTCGAGAGCAGACAATTCTTTGATCTTTGTTGCATATTTATTTCCATTAGTGACGAAAAGTTTGTTTTTCTGACTGGATAAATAGGACTCTTCTACCTCTTTTGAGAGTTCTTTGAACTCAGGGATGTAAGGCTTTTCATTCCCTTTAAAAATCAAGATCCCTTGTCCTTCAGCTACTCGGAAAGGAGAGGAAAAATATTTTTTCTCAGAAAGGGAAAAAGCATTTCTAAGTTCCTGTTGAGGGACCACTGGGTGTGAAATCATCCCTTCGCGAGAAAAAGATTCCAGCGCAATTTCTTGTAAATCGTTTTTCTCAAGATAAGCACGATAGGCTTCGGAATCGTTGACAATTTCAGATTGAAACAAATTAAGAACAAAATTGTTTGAAAATTCACTGGACTTTTCTTGCTGCAATTCTTGAATCAGGTTTTCTTTCAGCTGATTTTGAATATCCTCAGTGAGTTCTCCAAAAGAAGTGACTTTTGGCTCCGCATTGGCATCCACATAACGAAAGCTGTTGCGATCAAAATGCTGATCTATCTGCTCTTGAGTCAGAGAGGTGGGAGCAATTCCAAAATTTGAATCTGGAATCACTAGGTAACTCAACTTGATTTTCTCTGGCACTCTGAAAGACACTTTGTTGTCTTTGTAATAATTTTCCAAAGCAGTCTCCTCGATTTTTATTTCGGGATTGAAATTTGTTTTGTCAAAAGTGACAAGATCCAAATCATGTTTGGTTTCCGCTCGGATTGCATCCCACTGAGCTTCTAACTTAAGTACAAAAGAACCCTCCCCAACAAGTTTCAAAACTTTTTCCATCCTGTAATCTTCTGCCAAAACACTTTCTACCTTATTGGGATCTAGAGAGGTATCTGTGCTGATTCGATCCAGAATTCGATTGAATTCACCGGAGTCAAACTCTCCATCGCTGTTATTGACAGCGGGGAATGTTTTGATAAAAGTTTGGAGTTGCTTTTTGTTAGGACTTGGGAGGTTGAGTTGATCCGCCAAATGAAGATAAGAGGCCCTGCGATAAATTTCGACTTGCAAAAATTGATCTGAAAACGGGGCACGACCGTAATGCAGATAACTGCTCATAATTGCATTGTTACTCAACTCTCGAACGTCTTTTGAGTTGCGACTTAACTTGTGTCCATAAAAGGTAGTGCTCGTTTCAGAACCTACAAAACCCGGAGTGTTTCCGATTGTAAATACGAAGGCAACGATTATGACTGCTAATAATAATATAAAGATCCAGCGACCTTTTCTCTCAATGATTGTTTGTATCCAGGATATCATTTTTTGATTTTCTTTGATTGATTTTGTTTTTAAATTCTTTGTTTGGAAGTTTATCTTTGTCTAAAAATGGCAGGCTCTTTTAAAAAGTGTTTTCCGTTTTTACCCACTTTAGAGGTGAGGAAAAATCGGGTTAAGATCAAATCTCGCTTATCCTCCGACCATTTAAAATAAGAGGTATAGGTTTTGTTTCCATTTTTGCTATCAATAGAGGCGATTACTTCACCTGCATACGTTTCCCAGGTTCCCTTAAAGAAGTTTTCACGATTTCTCATGTCCTGTTGGGTTACCGTTCCATCTTTCGAGAATTGAAATTCATAAAGAAGAGTTGAAAATATACCCACGTATTTACCTTGCGGTTTTTTTGTACAGCTTGTCAGAATGGTGCATAAAATAAGAAGAGCACTGATATTAAAAAAGGGATGCATGAAAAATCAGCCCTGCTTCGATTTTTTATAAATCATTTTTTTAGTGATGACCTTTGAGTTTGTCTTTTGGACTTTAATATTTCTTTTAATATTTATCTTGATGTGTCGAAGGCGCAGGTTGTCTTGTTTCTTATTGTAATCCAAAGTATAGAAAATCTCTCGATAATATCGACCTCCTTTGCCTTCTGAATCTTTAGGTGGATCAATCAAATGCTGGAATCTAGCAATGTACTGACCTTTGTTGTTTGTTTTATACTCTCCATTGGCATCGATTGGATACTCATCTACACCTGGATACATTCTCCAAGAAACTTTTTGATTGAAATCAAAACCAAAGTGAAGGCGCTCACTCTCAAATTCATAGGCACCATAGGGTCGACCAGTAGTTTGGTATTTGTAGAAGCCGTAAAATCCCCCTGATAATAGGCAAACGAATATAACGATTCCTAGTATTTGCTTCACGAAAGTATTCATAACTTTCTAAAGTAAAATAGGGGGCCATCCATTTCAAACTTAAAGAGCAAGAAATGAATAGATATTTATTATAAAATGGGACCTAGATTCCCTAACCAATCGATCCGACTGATATATCCATATCCTTCACGTCTTCAATCTTATCTATTTGGCCAGCTTTGACCCATAAAATTCGATCTGAAATCGCGAGCATTTTATGATCATGGGTTGCTGAAATAACTGTGACTCCAAACTCAACGGTTAGGTTTTTGAAGATTTCTATAATCAGTTCCCCCGTCTTCAAATCCAAATTGGCTGTAGGTTCGTCAGCTAATAATATGGATGGGTCGTTTGCCAAGGCTCTGGCGATTGCGACTCGCTGCTGCTGCCCTCCAGACATTTTTCCCGGAGTGTTGTCCATTCGATGACCCAGTTCTACAAATTTTAAGATCTCTTCCGCCCTTGCATTGGCCTCCTCCTCGGATTTTCCTAAAAAAGTCAGGGGCAGGGCTACATTCTCTCGGGCCGTAAGAGAGGGGATGAGGTTGTAAGCCTGAAAAACATAGCCAATATGCTTGCATCTTAGGTAAGAAAGTTCGCTGGATGATAGATCTGGCAAGCAAACATCCCCGATCAGAACTTGTCCATTGCTGGGTTTGTCAAGGGCACCGATTGTGTTGAAGAGCGTAGACTTCCCTGAGCCAGAGGGTCCCATAATGGACATATACTCCTCTTGGTAAATATCGAGATTGATATCCTTCAATGCATAGACAACCTCATCCCCAGTTTTATAAATTTTGTCAACGTTTTGAATCGATACAACTACCTCTGATTTATTCATTTTGTTTTTCTTTTAGTAAGGAAGGTCGCTTGCGGCTTTGATCAGGAATACCAAACCAATACAAAACATAGCGATCAATCCGGATCCACAGAAAAATCCTGCAGACATAACTGGAACGTATTGCCGCCATTTAATGCCCAATTTTTTTTCAAAATAGTATTTGCCCAACAAGGCCCCGATAAAGTTGGGTATAATTGTGTGTGGTAAGCTATTGCCCAAACCCCTAACAATTCCATAAACCATCAAAACAGGTGCCCCGACAATGGACATAAATCCAAATAGGGTCATTCCGGCCCCGAATCCAATTGCGACTTTAGCTCCATCTAAGGCTTCGTAAAATGGAGAATAACCCTCCAAGGTTGAGGAGTAGACCAAACAGGCATTTTTAGCCTCAAATTCCCACATCTCTTGCGTGTAAGGGTAAATATAAGAGGGAATTTCGGCCAAGCTCCAAATATAACTGGAAAAAGCCACAACACTCAAAATAATAACTGGAAACAAAATCACATCGGTTTTCCAAACAGATCGAAAACTGGTACCAGTAAGCTCTGCTTGTTTATAAAAAACGGTTTTGATACCGTAATTTTTTTTGGGAATGGGCAAAAACCAAATAGCAACTCCTTTATAGCCTGATAAGATAAAAGTAATTTCCCGAATAAATGGGATTTCTACCACTTGTCCAGCCAGTCCTTCTAATCTTGCAGTTACATAGGACATTAAGGGAGTGTATAAAAATGCATAGAAAAACATAACTGCCATCACCCCAGGATGCCATTCGATGAGGTAACCGGACATTCCGATGTAAGCAGCCACACAAAAAAGGTAGGTAATTGCAATCCATTTTGTAGAGATATCCCCACGACTTTCATGGATCTTGGGTTCCTTTTTAACTAACTGGGATGAATCTTTGTCTCTTCCTTTACGAACCGCGGATACAATCCCGATCAAAGCGACTGCCATAGATAGACCGATACCGAAACTGAAGTAAAAATCTATATTGGTATTGAATAGGGTTTCGACTGTATTTTGACCGGGGGTCCAAGAGGGCAATTGGTTCGATTGATGGAGAATGGGGTTGAGTATGTAGGAGACAATAATTCCAATAAAGCTGCCGACAATCGCAAAGAAAGGCATAACCATCCCAATGATCAATTGACCTAGGTCAAAGCTTAGGCCTGTTGCAACTCCAGGGAGAAACTCTTCCGTGTAAGAAGTCCAATCCACAAAAGGGATCGGTAACATCGAAATACTGGCATCGAAAAAAGTTCCAGTCAGTGCAGGAAGCCCCATGTAGATAAAACCAAAAATAAGGCCAATCGCTCCACCAATACTAAAGACTCTCCATCTCCAAGGCTCATTTCCCTTTCCTTCAAGATCATCACTGAGTGCTAAGATTCCTTGAGCCCCGATTGGTGCCATAGGGAAAGGCAACTTTTCAATATCACTCGTTAAGCGAAAAAGACCATAACCCAAAACGGCACTGTCAATTTCTGAAAAGAATTTTCTAAAGATGAAAAGTCCAAGAGCTGGGAGCCAAGCGACTTGAAAAAAGGACCGAACCGCTAAAACATCTGGGTCGCTGGGGGCAAACCATTTTGGAAGTTCGCTTGCAACTCCGAAGGAAGCCGCTGCGTCACTTTGAATCAAAAACTGGGCAAACAGGATTGTTTCTTGGGCCGTTTCTCCAACAATGGAACCAGCCATGTAAAAGAGAATAAATATTTGTGCTCTAGAAAGTTTCTGATTGGCTCTTTTGGCAATTTCAATGAACAAGATGACAGTTACCCACTGAGCCGCTTGTCCAACCCCCATTCCAGCAATAAGGTTCATATAAATGGCCCCAGGAATCATAACTAGAGCAACGAAAAGCGCTCCCACGAAAGAGGAGACACTGAAGCCATCTTCAAAGCGTGACGGAATTTCCATCAACCCTCTGAATTGCTCGATTTCTTTATCGGCTTTACTCATTGGGCCATCCCTTTCTCAATTGCATGTTTAATTTCAGTGGAAGTGACTTCTTTGTAGTATCGGACGGTTTCCTCAGGCAAAGATCTCCAAAGTAGAAATTGGCTTCTCAAGTCATTAATAAAATCTAGGTTTCCTCGCTTCCATGCACCCATGGATCCATTTACTCGATTCAATCGGACCATAACCTCTTCAATCCCATCAATATCAGAGGGTTTTGAATAGAGTTTAAAGTGTTGATTGACCCCAAGATCAAAAGGAGCCAGAGAAACCGTTGCTTCAATTCCAAGAGAGGATTTGCCCTCAATGGTATCTTGGGTGACTTTTGTGTTCTGAGCTGCAAAGAGTCCCAAAGATGCATCTTGGTGGTTGTCGAAGTGCTCTTTTATGAATGCCAGAACGCCCTCAATGTCTAAACTTGAAACAGTGAAGGGGAACAAAAACTCGATTTGATTGTCTCTCGGGGGTGGCATTCTCCATTTTCTAGCAACCCCAGGGTTGGCGCTTTTTCCTGCTTTGAGTGCCGGATAAATCGTAGACAACATAACAACCAGCATGACAATTAAAATTGTGAGTATGGAACTCAAAGAGGAGAAATTCATCTCGGGAGGCGTGAAGATCCCCAAATGTCCAGCTAGGGACAATAATTTTGCAACCACTTGACTGAAGAGATAGCCGCCCATACCTCCAATGACTGAATAAATTGCTGATTCCGCAAAGAATAGCATGCCAACATCTGGCGGGGAAAGCCCCAGTGCGCTGTAGGTGAAAATTTCTTTTTCACGATCCACGATGGAACCCATTAGAGAGCTAAAGATAATCAGGCCTCCCAAAAGTAGAGGCACGAGAACCTCTGAAAAACCAGAGCCAGAAATGGCATCCCCAAAGAAAAATTGCTTGCTCCCAGAGGAACTGGAGCTGTAGACAGGATCTACAAAAATTTGTGCGATGTCTTCAGCGGCGGTGTCGATCTCTGAGGAACCTCCTTTAGGGTAAAGCTGGAGGCTGGAGGTGGCATATTCAAATTCTGACAAATGCTGATTGCTTGTAATTAAAACTAAGGTCGGTTCGGACCATCGGAATGAACTGGTATCCATCTGTTCTAAATCCTCTGCAGAATGAGTTTGAACCCCATTGGAGTTTTCAATGACAGCTTTAAAATCAATCGGTAATAGGGTGCTGTTGTCTAAGTAGGAACTCCCAGACAGTTTTTCACTTTTATAGGTGCCAGCGAGAGAGAATTTTTTCCCATTCACTGCAAATGGATCTCCTTTTTTTAATTGGGTCCTTTCGGCAATGAATTCAGATAAAAAGGCACCTGGATAATCGAAAGAAGAGAAGATCTTAAAATTGGGAACGATTTCCTGTAGGGAACTGTTGAGTTGGAATTCCAAGGAATCAAATCCCATGATGGAATCGAGTTTAACGATCTCATTGTTGGAGGGGTTGATGGCAATCAGGGAGGGAGAATAATTGATTTTCTTGGTTGGGTCGTAGGAAACAATCCTTCTTTCCATGGTATGAAAGTCTGGGTCGTATAAGGTTCTGATAGACTCTACGAGTTCGTTTGGAATATTAAGAAATGTTTTTTGGTGAACTTCTATTCTGTCCATTCCATTTCTGGGTCCAAGATAAGTCTCTGTAACTTCGGTTTTACTACTGAAAGCTGCAAAAGCTAAGATGGTGAAGGTCAGCAAGACTATCGTTGCCGAGGTTAGAAAAGTTTTGAGAGGTCGATTCCTCAATCCTGCAATTCCAATTAAGATAGCAGCCATAGCTGTGCTGCTCTCACTCTCCGAACCATGGCTTGCAGATCCAAGGCCTTGAAGTGCTTTGATCTCTTGTTTGAATTTTCCCATGACTAGGTAGATGACGATCGCGCTCATCAGTACGATGGCAAATGCCAGCAAGATGACAATCGGGGATTTCGCTAAGGAGAAAGCTGGGTGAACAATGTATAAGGTTGTGAAAGTAGCTGTAAAATAGACTAGATAATAAGCGATCTGCCTGTAAATGGTGGTGGCACCGATTGTCAGGCGTTCCATCGCAAATGCGAAAGGCATACTAAGAATGAGTAAGATCACAACTGCATAAACCATGTCATTCGACATCTGTTTGAGAGGAGTGTAGGCTCTTTGTGCTAAAGAGGCAGCAAAAGATTCGTGCGCTCTTGCTAAGCCAATATCCCCATTTTCCCTAGCTTCTTTGGATTTTTTTACATGCTGCACGGCTCCTAGGTGCAAAACCTCAATCGAGTCGTTGATAATATTTTTGGCTCGCAATCGTTCCAAACGACTTTCATTCAGGAAGGTAAAATCATTGGCGGAGGCGCGCACCGCATTTAAGGTGTGCAATAAATCTAAGTCTTTTTGGAATCCAACACCAAGTGCCGCTTTCTCACTTTTATTGAGGGCATTGGTAACAATATAGTCGTCGGTAATAATTTTGAGGGGCTCTTCCTTATCTACAAATAAGCTAGCGTGATTGTAAGTAATTAAATTTCTATAGTTTCGGGGTCGAGAATTTCCCCGAGCGTTGATAATCAGATGGCCACTTAAAAAATTATAATTGACTGGGTTGTAGGAGATGGAATAGCCCCCTCCGTAGGAATAGAACAACCGTTCCCAATCATTGTCCTGAAGGATTCGATTGATTCTTCCAGATTCATCATATCCCAAAGAGAGCAATGACTTGGTGTATTTTTCTGCTGTGGATTGAGGAATAAAAAAGTTCCCATTGGCATTGACCATGCCCATAGGAGAGGTTGCATAGCCAGGCATTGCATGTTGAGTTCCGATGCCGATATGGTAGGCAAATGCAATCGCCCCTTTGGCCGGCCCTTCAATTTCAGAGCCTCCTTGTTGTTGGATCAGATACCGATCCCCGTAGGGCTTATCCCCGTTTAAAGTATAAATCAGTTGACTGTTGAATCGACTGGCTGTTGTGGGAGATCGAGTAGACAAGCCTTCGTCATTGATCAGTATCTTTAGATAGACAGGCAGGGTTTCTACCAGACTTTCAAGGTTGGTTGCTTGTCTTCGAGGAACATCATCAAACTGAGAATAATCTCCTGCTGTTGTGAAAGAGAAGGAGGGGATCCCGTTTGCAAATCCAATGACAATGGGCAATCGTCTTTCAACAGGAGTTGTCAACCCATCCATCTTGGTACCCCCTAAAGTTTCGGAGGAAATAAAGTTCATTTCCCCTTGAATTTTTTGGGGCAATTTTTCAAACAATTTAGTAAATAGGGATAAATGTTTGATGTAGGTTCCAGCTTCTAAACTAGAATCTTTTTTCAATAGAAAATCATAATTCGTAATGACATTGAACATCCAAGGAAGAGAATCACTGGCAAAGTCATAATGAAAGTAAGAGACGACTTTTTTGTTCTCAAATACTTTTGATAATTCTCTGTAGCTTGCGTTGTTTTCAATGAACCGATTGAGAGTGTCTTTTCTGTGGGTGATCTCTGCTTGAATTTGAGATCTCAGTTTCTCAAATTCTGCATTGGGCTGGTTTTCAATTTCCAAGTTGTGAACTTGTCTTAGCAACTCATTCCAAAGCCTCTTTTTGATTTCTAAGGTTTTAATTCCATCGGCAGCGGATTTGTCGTTTTTGTATTTAACTCTCAAAACGAGATCGCGAATCCCAATATTGATATCATTTTGTTTGTTTTTAATCCCTTGACGAATCTGTTTGTTGACTTCAAAGAAGTCATCATTTTGTTCGCCACTGTAGAAGTCTTGGATCTGGAGTCGATTTTCCCAGCCTGAAATTTGAGCCAATTCAGTTTGGTAATATTCAAGCCTCAGTGGAAGCGGGTCCTTGTTTAGAACAGATTTTTGGGATTTTTCATAAGCATAAAAAAAGTTTCTGGCTCCATCCTGTTGGCTGAATCTGGACCCAAGAAAAACAGCTAAAACGCCTCTGTCTAATTCTTCCTTGTTGAGGGCAATCAAGTTTTCTACTAACAAAGCCGTGTTTGCTACTTGTCTTTCATCAGGAGATAAGTCCGGAACGGCTCCAAATGTATCTAATTGAGAAGAGAGCAAAATGAGTTCTTCTTCTTCCAAATTGAAGGTCTTTCCCCTTTTTCCCGGAATATGCACCCAAAGATTTTTAGCAGTAGTCTCTTTCATCGAGGAAGAAATTTTTACCACGGCTTCCTGATTTTCTTGGTTGTTGAGAAGATTGTATTTTTGAGCCACTTTCCTTTCTACGAACATCCTTGGGAGTTGAAGAGGAATTTCAGTAAAAGACTTCCTGACTGTCCAGAGATTGTAGGATTCATTTCCAACATATAAAATCGCCAAAGCTCCTTCTTGAAAAACTCGATTTCCATGGGGGCTTCCCATTTCTAATACTGCGATCGAATTCTCCAATTGAAGCCCCCTCAATTCATTAAGATCCCCATTTCCGCAATAGACCAGTGGCCCTTGAAATGCATTCCCAGAAGTGGTTGCCAAACCCACCCCGTTGGGTGAGAAGGCCATAGCCGGAACCGTCATCCCATCAATGATCAGAGAACTTTCATGGGTGTGAGGCAAAACCGTTTCAAAGCTCTGCTCGATTGCTTGGATTCCTTCTTTTGCAAGAGTCTCTTTGATGACATTCGCGGCAATTTGGAAATTTTGGCTACCTGCTTGCCGGTGATTCAATTTAGAAAGTTGTTGATAAACGGTTTTATAGGCTTCATTTTCCTGAGAAAACAAAATTCCAGGCATCCAAAAAAGGATCAAAAAGAGAACACCAATGAATTGGAATGGTTTTTTCAATGCAAGTTTCTTTAAAACCATATTATTCATGCTCCTTTTTGCCCATTGTGGCACTTTTGATCTCAATATCTGAAGAGCGATCAATTCTGGCAATTTTCCCATCTTCGATCCATATCATTCGGTCACTAACCTTAAGCATATCATGATCGTGAGTGGCACAAATAATCGTCACGCCTTCTTTTTTATTCAAATCAAACAATATTTTGTGAACTTCTTTTCCTGTTTTGTGGTCCAAGTTGGCTGTAGGTTCGTCACACAAAAGCAGTTGTGGATTGTTTGCCAAGGATCTTGCAATCGCAACCCGTTGCTGTTGTCCTCCTGACATGGCTTTAGGGCGGTGGCTCCAGCGAGAACCCAAACCTACTTTTTCTAAGAGATTGATCCCTTTCGCTCTGGCATCATCTGGATGCATCCCGGAAAATATCATGGGAAGGGTAACGTTTTCTAGAGCGGTCATTGTTTGATTGAGGTTGTAGGCTTGAAAAACATATCCTATTTTGCGACACCTTAAAAAAGCCAATTCGTGCGCGTTGAGTTGCGCCATATTCACTTCATCCATAAAGACTCTTCCATTGGTAGGACTGTCCAATCCTCCAAGCATATTGAAGAAAGTGGATTTGCCTGAGCCAGACGGACCCATGACACATAGATACTCTCCTTTATAAATTACAAGATCCACTCCACGTAGAGCGAAGGTCTGATTGGGTTCTTCTCCGTAAATTTTCTTAACCCCATTGGCACGGACTAAAATGTCGCGCCCTTTTCCATATTCTGTTTCGTTGAATGGCATAAAAGGATCCTTATTCGACTCTCATTGCTTCCATGGGGGCCATTCTAGAAGCCGACCATGATGGGTAGATAGATGCCAAGACAGAAAGAAAAATTCCTGCTAAAAATGCAATTAGGGAGCTGCTCATAAATCCATTCAAGGGGAGGTAAGACCAAAAGTAAGACCCAAAGAGGACACTCCCTTTTAAAAGAGCCATAAAAAGTCCAATGAGACTCCCTAAAATTCCTCCCACCATTCCTTGGAGTCCAGCCTCCATCATAAATTGGGCGAGTATAAAGCTATCCTTAGCTCCTAAACATTTCATGGTGGCAATCTCTCGAAATCTCTCTGTAATGGCCATCAGCATAGCATTGGTAATCCCAACCATGCAGACAAGAAAAGAGACTGAAAGCAAAAAGAGCTGTCTTCCGCTTAAAAGGCTTCCAGATTTGTTTTCGTTTTTTCCTTTTAAGACAGCCTCCAGACTGGCTAGTCTTTCCTGATACAAGATCGTATTGGATAATTTTTGAAGTTCTTCTTGACTGTATTGATTGTACAATAACTCTTGAACTTTTAAATTTCCTAAATTCCTCATTTTGTCTGAGATTTCATCATTTTTAAGGAATGCTTTTTTCCAAGCAGAGACAAGCTCAGGTTTGTTGAGCTGTTTGAATATAGCAGAGCGGTTGTGATTGTAGACTAAACTCTCTGTAATCGATTGAAGATCAGACATTGGAACCTCAAATCCAGATTTAGAAAAATAGACAACGAGTTGCGCTAATTTTTCGTCATTGGCTTCAACCATCCATTGATTGATGGTAAGCGTTCCAATCAGTTCTTCGAGCGCAGTGGAAAAGTTGAGTATAAATTGATTCCATTGGCTGTGTGCAAGATCCAGTCTTTTTTTGTATTCTTGAAAGTCTTCGATAAAACTTTTAAACTGTTGCACTGGAGTGGGAAGTTTGACTGAAATCATGGGTTGCATTCTTTGATTGAAAAGCTGCCAATTCTTTTCATCTGCAAGTTCCTCAAAAATTTTCCTACCAGTGGTACTTCCCAATAGATTGATTTTTTTCCCGGGTCTTAAATCTTTGAAATAATTCAAATAGGTGATTTCTAAATTTGCATCTTCCAAAAGTTGGTTGAATTCATTTTGCTGAAAAAGGTTCACCTCTTGAAATATTTTTCGTTTCTCATCCGATTCATAAGCCTCACTCAACCTGTGGGCAAATTCAAGATTGGAAGGTTGCACGAAGTAAGTGGAAAGCCATCGGTTACCAATTCTATCTCGGTAAATTTCATTTTTTACTCCCGCGCTAATGCTTTGTATGTAGGCGCTCTCCGATAAAAGAAACATAAAAAAAGAAACTGCTAAAGTGATCACAGATAAAGTCAAAGTAGACCTAAAAAGCCGATGTTTGATACCGCTTAGACAGATTGCAAATGTCTTTTGTGCCGATAAGCGAACTTGTGGTCGAACATCTATGATTCGTTTGGATCCCATAATATTAGTTGGGCAGGATTTGAAAGTATGGAGTTGTGACCCCAGTAATTGAGTAATAGACAGCCCCAACAATGATTGTGATCGCTACCGCAATCAATTCTCCCATGATTAAGCCAATAAATAGGGGCTTAAGCGTGTTGTAAGATTTGCCTCCGCCAAATCGAACGATGAGTTCTTTGATCGCCCATCCCACCAAAAAGCAGAACCAAGTTTTCATAATTGGGAACGTTCCCCAAACGAGGAAGAGGATCGGGTGAATGGGAAGATTTGGAAGACGAAACCTCAAAACAGAGAGCAATACAACCAGAGTCATTATGGACAAAAACCATCCCCATACCTCAGAGTCAAATTGCATCATTCCGAGTTTTCCTAAACCAACTGCATCGATGCTTTTTTGTAAGCTTCCAGATTCCGCCAAGAAATTCAATTCATTGGCTGCTTTATTGAGAGCTCCTTTGGGGACATGCACAGAGGCCCAAATGTCAGAATTGATCCCACCAAAATTGTAAAGATTGTAAAAAGTGACGCCAAATCCAACTACCATCGCTAAAATAACTGCTCCCATCAAAACAAAGGCATATTTCATGAGCGGTATTTTATTTTCATCCGCAACTTTTAAACTGGTTGCCACATAGGGAGCTAGACACTCTCGAGGGTCCTGAGTAAAAATCGTATTTAAATAACTGATAAATACTAGGGGCGCAGCTCCTATTGCAGTCGCTCCAAATAAATGGGTGAGTAAAGTTCCCGGGAACCATGAGGCTTGAATAAACGGGATTCCAGATTCACAAACCACCCTTGTCAGAACGATGAATAAGGTCAACATTGTCAAACAAAACAGCGTCGCAATCAACCAATCTAGACCCATCGAAACCAACATCCCAGTCATTCCTAAAAATGAAACAATCAACAACCTTGCAGCAAAAACGGCCTCTGGGTTCCTGTCTCTCCTGAATGTTAGAGCAGAGATCATGATTCGAGAATAAAAGGACCAACCCGTATACAATAGAATTGCTGCATATCCAAAATAGGCGCCTCCTCGGGCGATTTCCATATTTTCCGCGCTCACCCTTTCTCCAGTAATAAGGTAGAATTGGACAAAGAGACCCGCGAGTAAAATCTGAGACAAACCCATACTGAGACCAATGGAGGAGGAAATAAAGTAAGTGGCTCCTATTACAATAAAATAGAAGCTCCCGTTGGTTATACCAATCCCTCCTGCTCCCGCTTGAAGAAGCGATGGAAAATGATTGTAAAAACCCAAAATACTCCAATCCATTGGAATTCTTGGAATGTAAGATCCAAACCAAACCGACAGATAATTGATCATGTAGATCCCTAGCACAGGCAGAACTCCTAACCAAAAAAGTTTGTTCCTAAAAATATCTGCGTAGGGTTTGTCACCTGTTCTTTTAATTAGGGAATTGGCTACAAATGCAAGTGGGTAACTGAGTTGTTCGTGGTGGGCCCATTGTCTATTGATTACAAGGGATAGGGCAATGGTAGCCACTGCAAAAAATATAAATAAGGGACCCCAATACGCAAGAGCAGGCAACCATTCCGCAAGAGGTAAGTCGACAAAAGGAACGGTTTCATTGCCTTTGGCAACCCCCTGAACGAATCCAAGGTATACAGAGTCATCTACTTCAGCCTCGTTTGGAAATATTTTCTTGGGTAAATAATCCAAAACGCCTGTTTTTTGCCAGACAGGCATATTGTTCTCGTAAAACCATGGGAGGATCAACTGCCTATGAAAGTAACGAAACAATCCAGATGTTGGGACCCAGCACGCAACTAAGGTCATGCCAAGGCAAACCACTAATTCCTTTGGGTTGAAAGCAATTTTCGGGAACATGCCTCCTAAAAAGAAATTCCATACGAAGGCCAAACAAAAGAAGTAAAAGTAACCCCCTACTGGAAAGTGATTCCCTACTAGTAAGGTTTGTTCTAGGACATTGTCATTAAAACCAGCAAAACTGGAAATAAATAGAGCCCCTAAAATTCCACCAAGCAGAGATTTAAATGTAAATGCTTTATGATTTTCTTGGGAAATACTCATGGTTTTGCTGCGGCAAAAATAAGAAATTGGGCTTTGTCTGGGAATGCAAATTGGGGATTTATATAAGTGATCCTTCCAAACATAAGTTCTTTATTTCTGAGCCACAAGATAAATTCATTCACCCATGAATTAGGATCGTGAAATGCGTGCTCTTTAGGTCTTTATTTTAAATAGATCGAATTCGTTTTTAATATTTTGACTGAGTATTCATTCTATCAATTAAACTGAAACTGGGATTTCCACACAAAAGTTTGCGAAAAATTTCTAAAAGAAAGGTAGAAATCTAAAACGAACAATAGATCCATTTTATAAAACATTGGAGACTTAGACATGAAGTTTGATGTCATTTATTTAGATGCAATTTAAGGGTTCCAATTGAGGATATTTTGGTTTTGAAAGTTCACAAGTAGCAGAAAACACCTGCTTGGTTGAAACAAGAATGATTTAAGTATTCAGATTTCCAATAGGATGGATCACCACATAATAGGCACCGAGTTCGATTTCAGGACCTGAGAAAGAAGACTTGAGTCGACCGAGGCCACGATTTAAATGAACCTCAAAGTTTACTTGGTCCTTTTCCCCGTCCACTTTTTTTTCCCATTTCATGGGATCGATCTCTAATTTTGCAGAACTTATATTCAAAGCCTTAGATCCTGAATAGTGATTGCTATCTCCTTCATCGATCGATTCATGATTCCATTCAATGTCTTGATCTGGATCAATCGACTTCGAGATTCCATGCCGGGTTTCGTTGGGCCACCTTCTAAGAGATACCTGATAAATCCCAGCTTTCTCAACGAAAATTTCATAATAACCGTTGCATTTCAAACCCTCTCTAATCATCGCTTGATTCCAAGCACAGGAACAATCTTCATTTCTCCAATCGTGCGTGTTTAGAGTCGTCGTTTTTTTGGGGTCAATGTAAAGAGGGATTTCCTCTTCAAAATTTGAGGAAACTAGATCCCACCACAACTCATATTCTTCTCTTAGTTTGGCAACGATTTCTTTATTTTCAGCATGGAGGTCTTTTTTTTGGGCTGGGTCTTTCTTCAAGTCATACAGTTCTCTACCGTTGATGAGTCGCCATTGTTTTAACATCACAGCACTGTCCTTCCATTTCTCAGGGCGGGTCACTCTTTGAGAGTCAGTGACAATGGCTCGATCTTCAGGATCCACGAGAGTGCCATTCAAATAAGGAGCCAAGCTCTTTCCATGAAAACGATGTTCATCAGAAACTGAGATGGAACATAAATCAAGGAGAGTCGGCATAAAATCAACATTTGCACAGAGGGAATTAAAATCTTTTCCTCCGCTCAGGTTGCCCTCGGGCCAACGGATAAAAAAAGGAACCCGATGTCCTCCCTCGTAAGGACTGCATTTTTTACCGCGCATTCCTGCATTGAAACCTCCTACAAGCTGACCCTCATGATCTAACTGGCAACCGGCTGCAGTTCCATTGTCTGTCATGAAGATAAGAATCGTATTTTCTTCCAAGCCCAGTTCCTGCAAGGTAGATCTTAGTGTCCCAAAATTCTCATCCAAATTTGTAATCATCCCATAAAATCGATCTCTAGGAGATGGAACTTTTTCAGAGTAAAGAGTCCGGTATTTTTCCTCCACATTGAACGGAGAGTGGGGAGCATTTGTAGGTATAAAACAGAGGAAAGGTTGGTTCTTATTCTTTTTGATAAATTCGATTGCCTCATGAAAAAAAACATCCGTGCAGTATCCTTTGAATTCTTTATTTTTGCCATTTTCCTTGTAGGTATCATCAAAGTAGTCATTTCCCCAGAAGTCAGGGGTTTGAGAGATTCCTCCTCCACCATGAGTGACCACTTTATCAAAGCCTCTATCTTGGGGTCTGTAGGGATAGCTATCTCCAAGATGCCATTTACCGAAAAGGCCTGTTTTATAACCGGACTCCTGCAATGCATTGGCCAAACTCCATTCATTGGCTCTCAACAAAGAACGGCCTCCGATTGTATGCCAAACTCCTGTGCTGTTTGCATAGTGGCCGGTCATCAAGCCTGCTCGGGTAGGTGCGCATGTTGGGCCGACGTGGTAATCTGTCATTCGAATGCAGTCCTCATAAAAACGATCGATGTGGGGTGTTTTTATGATTTCATTTCCATGGCAACCTAAGTCTCCGTAGCCTTGATCATCCGTCAGTATAAATACGATATTGGGTCTTTTCATGAGAGGATTATACAAGACAAAGTATAATAAATAAATGGATATTAGCTTTGATTCATAGACAAAACATAGATAAAGCTCATATACTGTGTTACATTCAAAATCACTTAGTATCGAATATCAAATTATCCGAGCGGGTCAAATCCTCGTCCATGAGACGTGGTCAAAAAAACATTATTCCTTTGCTGATCACAGATTCTACTATGTCCTTTCTGGAGAGGCCCTTTTAAAGACTTTGGACAAACAGATTGTTTTACAACCTGGATACCTTTATTTCATCCCCGCATATTGTATTGTTGAGTCTGAGTGCAAAAAATCCTTGGATCACTTATACATTCATTTTACCTCGGATTCTAAAAAGATCCAATGGATGTTTAGTAATTTGATGGCTCAGGGACTCAGGGTAGAGGATCGAGTGATTGGATTGTTTGAATCTTGTATTCGCTATACTAAGGACAAAAGAATCCATCACTATTTTAAAGCGCAAGGAAGTTTGGCTATTTTGACTTCTTATTTTTTAAAAGACGGGGTGCAAAAGGACTTTGAGAGGCATCGGCTCAAAGAAACGCTTCAATACTTAGATGAGAATTATTTCAAGGCATTGGATATTGAATACTTGGCGAAACGAGAAGGATTAGATCCAGTGTATTTTGCTAATTTATTTTCTTCCACAGTTGGATTGCCCATCAATCAATATTTGATAAAAAAACGAATCGAAAGTGCCCAAAACTTTTTAACCAATACAGATTATAAAGTGTATGAAATTTCAGTGAAAGTAGGGATTGAAGACCCCTATTATTTTTCGCGCTTGTTTAAGAAAAAAACAGGAGAAACCCCTTTGGCCTTTAGAAATCGGATCCGATCTTAAAACGATTTTGATAGCAGCTTAAATTCAACTTCCATCAAAAGTGAAGTATTTTAGAAAAATCCATTTTTTGAAATTTCCCTTCAGTATTCAATTTGCCAGATTTGCATTTCAATAGTATTTCAACAATGAGTGAGATACAACGAATTCATGAATCATAGAATTTAAATTCACGTTTAATATCCGAACAATTCATATCTTCGGATAAACTTTTCATTATCGTAGATTGTTGCCTGCAGTGGGGACGTGTAATCTCAAATTATGAAAAATGTAAAATTACCATTCCGTCAAATTCATCTAGATTTCCACACTTCTGAACATTTAAAAAATATTGGACGGGATTTTGATAAAGATTCTTTTCAGCAATGCCTACAGCTGGGTCATGTAAATTCTGTCACTTCTTTTGCAACCTGTCACCACGGTTGGGCCTATTACGATTCAAAAGTTTGCGACATGCACCCCAACATGAAAGAACCTTTGCTCCCAAAAATGATCGAGGCTGCTAATGAAATTGGGGTTCAAACGCCTATCTATCTCACAGTTGGTTGGAACGAGAGAATCGGACGTTTGCATCCAGAGTGGGTTGTCAAAAAGAAGGATGGCAGTATTTGCAGTGTTCGAGATACCTCTAGTGGTGTGAGAAAAGGGTGGATGCGGATTTGTTTAAACACTCCTTATTTGGAAGAATTAGTAAATCAGACGGCAGAGGTTATGGATCGTTTCAATCCTGTAGGTCTCTTTTATGATATCGTTTGGGAAAAACCCTGTTACTGTGAATCATGCATGGAATCCATGCTCAAAAGAGGCATAGATGTGAAGGATGATGCTGCAGTTTTTAAATTTGCCAGAGAAGTGTATGTAAATTACTTCAAAACAATCACTGAAGTGATTTGGTCCAAGAATCCAAACACTCGTGTCTACCACAATGGCAAGGACAAAAAAGGACGTGATGATACCAAACCCTATTACAGTCATCATGAAATAGAGTCATTGCCCACAACGTCTTGGTGTGGGGGTTATGAATCCTTTCCTCAGAAAGCTCGCTACTACAAATACAAGGTTTCCGAGTTTTTAGGTATGACCGGTAAATTTCATCAATCTTGGGGAGAGTTTGGGGGATATAAAAGTTCGGATGCTCTGCGTTTTGAGGCCATGCGAATGATCATGTATGGAGGTAAATGTTCTGTCGGGGATCAAATGCTTCCAGAGGGAACTTTGGACCTTGATACTTACAAAAGAATTGGTGAGGCCTATGCAGAAGTTGAAGAAAAAGAGCCTTGGTGTGACGATATTAAAAATATAGCTGAAATTGCGGTTTTATGTCCAAGTGCTATTATGAAAAATGTGGAACTCGAAGATCCTGAAATTGGAGCCAGTATGATATTGAGTGAGAATCATATGCTTTATGATATGGTAGATCAACAAGCAGATTTATTAAAATACAAGCTCTTGATACTTCCGGATGAAGTTGTGATTTTACCCGATTTAAAAGTGAAGTTGGATGCTTTCTTAAAAAATGGTGGAGCTTTGATTGCTTCAGGAAAGAGTGGTTTCAGTCAGGAAAATCAAACCTTCAACTTGGATTATGGGGTCGAATATGGAGGAGAATCTGAATGGTACATTGATTTTACAAAAGTAAGCGAAGCGATTTCTAAAAACATGGTAAAAGCGCCTTACTTCAATTTTCTTCCTGGACCAAAGTTAAAGCT
This sequence comes from uncultured Opitutia bacterium, assembly GCA_913049555.1. GTDB lineage: Bacteria > Verrucomicrobiota > Verrucomicrobiia > Opitutales > CAJWYM01 > CAJWYM01. The sequence continues at coordinate 10,051 of CAJWYM010000011.1, read as the reverse complement.
TACGAGTGCAACAGTTTTGGCGGATACTATTGCACCCCATTTCAACCGCACCTTAAAAACCTTTTGTTCCCATGGCAATACTCCTCCAGGTCCCGATGCCGGATATCCATCTGTCATCCAGAATGGCAATATTATTTACATAGGTCCGAAGGTATTTTCCATGTATCGCAAGAAAGGCATGAAGTTGCATAGAGACCTTGTCAGAAATTGCATAGACCTTCTACTTCCCAAGAAGTCCATTCATGTAGACTTGCCATCTGGTGCGCAGATTGCCTTGAATGAACAAAGCAATGGCAACAAAGTGCTGCATATTTTATATGCGAATCCAATTATGAGAGGAGAAGTTCCAGTGATTGAGGACATTCTTCCATTGTATGACCTCTCGATCTCTTTGAAAACAAAGTCTGTAGATTTCGTAAGAATGGTTCCGGAAAATAAAGAATTGGTTTTTGAATTTAATGAGGGAATCTGTTCTTTCACTATACCAAAGATAGAATTGCATCAGATGGTTTCTATTGGATCCAATGGATAAGAAAAATCAATAAGATTAGTGGAGGTTTCTTGGAACACTATCCAATCCATAGGTCTTTATTTAAGCTTTTGAGAACGGGTCTGAAATCCAAGACAACCAATCTTATGAAAAAGACTTCTAGTCTGCTCTGTCAACAATGGATTGAATGATTCACTTGGATCCAAACAAGCAATCAGAATCCTTTTCTGAGGCATTTCAATTCTTAATTCATCTCAAAGGTTCCACCAAATTGATTATAAAATTTTTTATATTTTCTTTGGAGAAGCTTCTATTTTTAGCGCAATTTTTAGACCGGATCAAACCCTTGTCCAAAACCATTCTTAAATATTCATCAGGGTTTGCATAAACCGTCTGGATTCCCCATTTATTAAATACATAAGACACTTCGCTAACAAAGAATTTTTCTTCATTGCCGTTTTTGATTTTAAAGCTTTTGGATAAGCGAACGAATCCAATTCGCTAGGCATTGGCTTGGGCAATTTATCGGACTCCATAGAATTTCAATTTTAGGTTTCCATCCAAAATCGAAACAAAAAAATGATGCACTGGAGAAAACAGATCCTGCAGTTTTCAATCATCGATCACTGTTGTAACTTTCCAATTTCCTTGAAGTATCTAAAAGAATCACAATCTCTTGATCCCCGATTTTTTTAGAGTAAAAAACTCTTAAATTCTGGTTTATTACAGGAACTTTAAAAGAGTCCAGTTTACCCTGAGAAAGAAGATAAAATTCCTTTCTCTCTCTTTGATTTGGTTTAAAGCGGTTCAAATCAACTTCGGAAAGATTTTTATCCTTAGTTGGCTTATGAAACCATGGAGTGATCTCATAGTATATTTTTACGCCTGCGACTGTCTTAGGAATTAAAAAAGACAGCTTGCCGTTAGAACGAACGTCATAAGAGAGTGCATCTCGATAATTCAATATCTCTTTTATATTGCCATCGATCTGGATTTCTTTAGCCAAGGCTTTGAATTGATTTTTTTCTGAGATTGTAAGAACTGTATTCCAAGCCTCTTCAGATAGTTTTTGATATACTTTCCACTCTGCAAACCAAAGTCCACCAACAATGAGAACGATGACTGATAAGGAGAGACCTATCATGGATCCTATTTGTTTGAATAAGTTCTTTGATTCAGTAATTTCTTTGTTTTGAGCTTTTGAGATAATGGACAAATTCGAGGTAATATTCGAGAATGATAAAGCAAAAATTAATAATCCAACTATAAAACCGCCCAAATAAAATGCAGTTTCAACTTTACTGGTTAAAAAAGACCATTCAAAGGAAACTCCGATCATTAAAATTACGGCCCACAACAATATTAAAATTACAAGGAACACAATCATTCTAAGTGATAGGTCACGGACTAATTTTTCTAATTTCATAGGTTTTTCGAGAATATAATTGGTAAAACTTGGAATCAACGCAACAAAGTCAAAGACTTAGAGGGAGTCCCGAATCGATTTTTAATAAAAAGAGAAGTTGAAAATTCAGTAAAGTGCAATCGAATTAAAATTTCTAACCTTTCCTTTTCGCATCGATGGGATCATAGATTGCTCCTAGTCACAAATAGACCTAACAAATAATAATACCAATATTAAACCAAGTCTACATCTTCGATGGATTCAATTTTTTTTTGGATTCGATGGGTTAAAATCATAGATACAACTACTGAGATACTGAAGGCAAAAATTCCAATATGAACATCCACTTTACCAATTCCTCCAAGCTTTACTGTCATAACGAGAAAGGCGATCACAAAAACATCCATCATGGACCACTTTCCTAAAGCTGATAAGCGATCTAATTTTTTCTTAAACTTTACGCACTGAACCTTAGCAAATTGGACCTGATACAATGTGATCAATTTGTAAATGGGAAATAAGATGCTAAACGATAAAATTATGAAAAACATAAAGATTTCTCCCTCCTTTAGCATTTCAAAGATCCCACTGAATAAAGAGTATTTATTAGAAAATATCCAGAACTTCTGAAAGGTCATCATAGGGGCAAATATACCAATTCCCAAGGAGATTGCATGGATGGCTAATAAAATATGATTGATCATATTAAAGAATTGTTTGAAATAAATTCATTGTGTTAAATGTGAAAAAATAACGATCCCCAAAGACCACAGGCATTAGTGAAACAAAAATTTGCAATTGAGATTTTATTTCACAATGCCTGTGCCTGTAATTATATATACATCAACGCACATCGTTTTTGAAAGTGAAAGGAGAGATCATAAGCACCTACAATTGATGAAATTAAAAATGATTGCAACAGCGGATCGAAAGTGAATCCCGGAATCCCTCTTATAAGACTTTTATCTAGATAGATCTCTAAAAGATTCAGCTTCCCAACAGTAATTCTTCATGTATTTTTATGAATTTTTAACAGCTCTTTGAGCTAAAAGCAGAGGCACTTTTTCTGAAAAGCCTCAATTTTCAATCAACTCTTTAAAATATTGATACCATGTGCTTTGAAATCTTTCATGAGGATCATATTTTAATTTTAATTTCAGAAACTCTTTAAATTGTGGATAACATGACTCAAGCTGTTGCCTTGTGACCCAACGATGATACGTCAAATAGAATCTTCCACCAAAGGAAATCACTTGGTCAATCATTCTTTGAAAATTATCTTTGGCTTTTTTAATTTCCTCAGCGGAGTGCTTTATATGTAGATTGCATACAACACACACCATGGGTTCCGTTGCCCATGCCAGAAAGCTATCATCATCTTTCTCAATCAAGCGAATCGTTCCATAGGTTACATCCACATCATTTTTTAAAAAGTCTTTTTTAATCTCGGTGAGTAGAGGAATCAATTTGTCTCTGGTTATATACAACTCCGTAATCATTTCTGTTGCTTCATTGCCATCAACACTCTCCAGATAGCCGTCAAATACGTTGGATAATTGATGAGTATCCGACCAATAGATTTGGTTATTTGTAGTCAGATAAAACTTAGAATAAATATCAAATGCTTTCGCTTTATCTGTTCTAGTCAATTTGTACAATTCAGACCATTTTTCTTTAGAGATCCTTTTTTGACCTCTTGGCACAGGAATTTCATTACTTATGTTGTAATAACAAGAAAACACTCCTTTGTGCTCACCCCAATCACTTGATAAATCGATTGAATATTGGCAATCCCCATAAATAGCGCCATCCTGAATTCTGCTTTCAAATTTCTGAACAAGATCCTTTACTTTAATAATTTCAACAACACGTTTCACCTTATGACGAGGAACCAACCTCAAAACGACTTGAGTAATTATACCAAACAATCCATAACCACCAATTACTAGAGAAAAAAGTTCTTTGTTTTCACTTCTAGAGCAGTTGAGTAAATCTCCTTTTGCATTCAACAATTTAAAAGATTCAATATCACTACCAAAGGGTGAAAACTTCAAACCTCTACCGTGGATGTTTGCGGAGATGGAACCTCCAATACTAACCTCATCTACCCCTGTCTGCTTTTGCCGAATAGCCCATTGAATTTCACTATCTTTTATCTTGTGAATATGTTCGATCAACTCCTTCCATTCAATGCCACTTTGAACCTCAATCCATCCATTCTTAGAATCAAAATGGATAACTTTATTAAAATGACTCATATCTAAGAGCAGACCCTCTGAAACAAATTGCTGCCCACCCATTGCATGGCGCCCTCCAGCGATAGAAATCATAAGACCCTCATTTTCTGCCTCAACCAGTGCATCCTTGATTTCTTTTATATCTTTGGGAACAAGCAATCGTTTCATCCATGTAGAATTTAATTTAGACTGAGCATCATTAACAATGACACCCGATTTATTCTTATCCTCTAGCATGATTTTTTGAACGGGGTTGCCACTGCAATAAATTCTCCAACTGCGACTTTCTCTTTCACTTCAACTAAATTATCATTCACCCATTCACTGGTATCTATTATCTCCAAAAGCCTCATGTTACAAGATTCTAAAAACAATTTTAAATGAATTGGTTTGATACCCCACAAGAATGGCTCACCCACCAGACTAAGCCAAATTTTAGCTAAAACAGAGGTTCCTTCAAAATGAAATGAACCCTCATGATTATTCATAAAAGTAAAAATAAACTTAGAGCCATTGAAATGAAAGGATAAATCGATCAGAAATTCTCTAATCTTTTCTTCAGTTAAATACATTAAAACCCCCTCACAAACAATAATGGAGGCTTCTTTAATAGGTTCATTCATTTCATTAAATTTGTGACTAAGCCGCTCATTATTTAAGTCTAAACCCAAATAATTGCACTTGGATATATCTAACCCAAGATTCTTTAACATCGAAACTTTAACAAATTGGGTAGCAGGTGAATCTAGTTCTGTAATTTTTTTGGTTTTTTCATTTTCTATTGCTATTAAAGAGAGAACATCAAATCCACCTCCCACAATAATTAAATTGTCCAATTCATCATCAGTAAACTGATTGTAAAATTCTAATATTATTTTTTTTCTGATAGCATGGTGAAATGCAAGTCCATGGATGCTTAACTTTTCTAAGATTCGAAACAATCCTCTATACCATTTTCGATTCAGTAGATTCCCTTGATTGAGTTCATTCAATAATAACTCAGTCCACTGCACTGTTGCAGGATCCGATAAATCAATTTGCGGATACTCTCGGTGGAAAAAGATCAGATTTTTTGCTACCACTAGAGCAGTTTTACTAACAGAATTGCAATAAATCATAAATCTAACCCCCAATTACTCTAACATATTTTTTCCTACAATTTTTGCTCAGTCTATTCAATCAGACGTTGAAAATCAATATATCCAACTGTTATTAAATAAGGGAGCATATTAAACATGATTTGATTTAAGATAATTTTTTAAGATATTCGTGGTAATTGAATCCTGCCGTCCATAACAATAGGAGATGTAATATCATTATCAAGTTCTATCCATGAACTTCAATTTGAGCTTATCTAAAGTATCTTGAACTCGGGCATCGATCAATACCTATTGGATCCACCCATAATTCTTTTCCAGCTTCGAAATCGATACCGTGCTTCTTAAAATTAGACTGGCTTTTACACTCACCATACTCAAACTCAATAGTATAATTTATATACTATTTTGGAATAATCATTTTTTATCGAACGCTAAGCTGAGTAGCAGAACCAAGACAACTGGATCTGGTTTTAATTAAAATTAGTATTTAGAATTCTAATTGAAAGTTCAAATTTTCGATTTCTGGTTCTGTCAACTCAAGCGGCTTGTTATATAGCCATCTGATCCTACTGAAAACCTCTTTGAATTTTGATTGAAGCTAACATTCTCATTGGTAATTCTTCCTTAAAAACCTTTATGTTGCAACCTCAGTTTTTTTATGTCTACAGAGGTAATAGTCATTTTAATCCAACATTAGAAAGGAGTGCATTCTGTCTGTAGATTTGGTATGTATTGAGTAAAACTTCAACTTTTCAGACTTCCAATTGTTTCATTTAATACAACGCTAAGATATGATACTAAATATAGACACTTTTGGCGGGACTACCAGCCTCAGCTGGAATCGTGACAAAGGAGGCTATATCTGTATAGAATTATCGACTTGTTAGTGCTTAATATTAAACTCTTTTGAAAGCTTATCAAGTCTCTTATCCAATGTCCAAAGAGTGGTATTACTTATAATAGAAGAAGCTAAGATATGCATATCAAAAAAGCCCACACCTTTACTATATAGATTGTGAGTATTAATCATGTGTATTACTTCATTATAGGATGCTTCTTTCACTCTTGGTAATTCACTCATTAATGATAAAAATGCATCTCGTTTGGGGATGTTACCCACATGGAGTTCGCCAATGATTAAAGAATGAGTTGAAATCTCCCCTTGCTCTAAAAGGTCTTGAAGTAGTCCATTGCCCTTACGTAAGAAATCGATCCATACAGATGTGTCTGCAAGTATCATTATCTTCTTGGAATATCTTTCACTTCTGGTGCGGTTCCTCCAAGAAGTGCTAATCTTTTTGAACTTTCTTTTGCAATTAGAGCTTTCAATCCTTCATGTAGAAGTGATGTTTTTTCTTTTATACCCGTTAGTTTCGATGCCTTTTCAAGCATCTCGTCGTCAATATTAAGTGTAGTTCTCATGCATTAATGTCTGTATATTTAATGCATATGTCAAATTTTATTTCACTAACGTTTAGGTCTGATACGGAGTGAAGCTTCGGCTTGGCACGGTTCTTTGCGAAGCTAAAGAGAGTGACTCGCCGAAGCGTAACGGAGTTATTAGCACCGCCTTGTTATTTTTTATAATTGATTCGCATAGTCGACTAATCTTCCTTCATTTCTCAATTGAATAAACTTCTCGATAGACTCACTTTTGAATTCTCGTTTCTCTATAAGTTGTTCATAACCTTCACAAACTAATAGCCAACCTGAATAAGGATCATCTTTTGAAGATTTTGTTTGTATCTGACTTTGGATATTACCTGCTAAATATGCTATTAAAATCAGATTTTTTAAAGTGCCTTCCATTTCTTTATCAGCTAACCATTCCTCTTCAATCCATGGTATAGTTGATACGCTTAAAGCAAGTATTACTTCATCCGACTCTTCAGCAAACGCTAATACAGATTTTCCTTCTTCGAGCGTATCTGAACTGATAAAATTGGATCTTATATTACTTATAGCTATCAATATATCATCACTATTAGGAGTTGGATATAAAGGTAGAACTGTTATTAGTAGTAAGAGTTGAATTAGCCTTTTCATTATAGATAACTTACTGGTTATAGTAGCGGTGTGTGGCAGGATCTCATGCCCCGCATAAGTCATGACATCCCAGGTGCTATACCCAGTTAATGCCCATCGGTTTGTTATCCTCTTGTTTCGGTGAGTTGCCCACTTACATACTTATGCAATACGCTTGAAACTAATGATTGATAAGGAAGACCCTCTTTAATGGCTTTTCTTTGGATTCCTTCTAAATCACGAGAAGAGATTCTAATGTTAATCCTTTTGTCCTTTTTGAGTGTGTTCTTCGCATATGACACATGAATATCATTTTTGCTATCATCTAATTCGAAATCATTAGAATTGAAATGATCAAGTATGTTTTTTTCTTCTTTATTTAATTTCATTTTCAGATCTTTCCTTTAGATACTTTTTGGTTGCCTTACGACTGGGTATTATTGTCTTCATGAAGATTTTTTCGTCATCCTCTACAAATGGAACGAGGTAAACATAATCATCAATATTCACCAAGTATACTTTTTGATGTGGATAATCTTTTTGGTTAGGATGAGGAATTATACCGATAAGCTCACCTGATTCGATTTGGAATAAGACATCTTCAAATGAGATACTTCGTTCTTTTTGTATGAGCTGGTTTTTTTCTTCACTCCAATCATGACGCCTCATAATTTAAATTGAATCCAATGTGTGCCTTATGTCAATTTATTTAGCATAACGTTAAGGTCTGTTACGTAGTGGAGCGTCGGATAGGAACGGTTCCATGCTCTACATCGGAAGTGACTCGGCGATGCGTAAAGGAGTTATTAGCACCGTCTGGTTGTGCTTCATTTTCAATTTGAGAGAGAGAACATTCCTATACTAGAAGCGACCATCAATCCTCCCATAATTATATAAAAATATGCTGTAAATCTATTTACGGAAGTAACACTAGTCATAAAATATCGATTCGATAGAGATATATAATCTTTCATGAATTGGTTATCGCTCTTTTTCATTTTAACTTGGCCAGACCCCATCCATGATTGTATAGATACGTTCAACTCATTATCTCTGTGTTTTAATATAACTTTTGATAATGCCTCTTCGAAATCTTCGTTCAATTCTTTTAAAGTGAAATGTATTGATTTCCTTAAGGAGTCATCAGTCACACCAATGATTATAGCTCCCTTCATTTGCTTCCAAAATACAAACAGTATAACTATATACATAACTGTACTAACCAAATCCATGATCAATATATCTGTAGGTCTGTCATCGAAAAACCTTCCCATAGACATAATTATACTTGGTAAAAAGGAAAATACCATAAAACCATAGAACCATCTGGCTGAAAACACTATGGCTCTATTCTTAAATATAACAGATCCGCCTATCAGAAAAAAGAACAACGCCATTAATAAGAAAATATAGGGAAAAACTTCAATTATATCATTCATAGTATTTTTTAATTTTCATAACGTCTAGGTGATGCGTGGAGGTTAGCGCGGAGCGCTATCCGGAGTTGTATCCACCGCCTTGTTCAACAATTTTGGTTTTTCCTGTTAGGAGATCGAAACCTGATCTGTCGAGCCCTTCGACTCCCGCGTAATTGCATAACAAGACAACTCCAATATTGTTTTCGGGAGATATCGCGATGAAACTTCGAAATCCACCAGTTGCTCCATTGTGCCATATAACGGAATCTGTCTTTCGAATCTGCCAGCCAAGTCCAACTGAGTGGTTATCGTTTACATCGAGTGTGGGCTTAGTGATCACTTCGAGTGCTTCTTTCAATTCGGGATGTGTCCCTTGAATGTAAGCTGTAATAAACCTGCTCATGTCCTCAGTCGAACTTTTGATTGATCCGGCGGGTGAGGCAGCATCCTTTTCCCAGTAATTGGTTCGTTTTCCTTTTTTGTCGTGGCCTTGGGCGAGAATGACATTGGCACTGCTGTTGTTTCCTACAAAGGAACTCGCCATCCCTAGCGGGGATAGCAGTTCATTTGTAACATATTCCTTGTACTCAACCGAAGTCGATTGCTCCAGACAAAGGCCTGCTACCCAGAATGCGTAGTTGGAGTATTCGTACGATCCTTCTTCGCTTAATTCGGTGGCTTGTAAATCGTCGTAAAGATCGTCCCTTGAGTAGTCGGTATATGGATCAGAACGATTCATCAAAACGTGTAGAACACTGAAACTGGTAGCTAGTCTAGGGAGTCCGGATGAATGGTTCAGTAGATAGTTAATTGCTGTGTCGGAAATCTGCGAGTCAGAGAGTTTAGGTAATATCTCTCCAACAGACTTAGACAAGTAGCCAGGGTTTCTTGAGTCGTGTAGGGCCATCGCAAGAGCGGTGAACACCTTGGTTATCGACCCTATCTCATAAATAGTTTCTTCATTTAGCTGCGGATTACCTCTCTGGAAATATATGACAGCTGTTGAGGAAACAATGGCACCCGATATTCCGGTCCCTTCCGGGAGGAAAATATTATTGATATCGGTTGCTTCCGCATCCGGCGAGGGAGAGTCCTGCATCTTAGACGCAAAATAGAGCAGTGTTGTAAATGTTCCAACCGACCCGATCGCAATTCCGATCAACAGTGTGATTAGGGGTTTCTTTATTCTCGCTGAACGCTAAGCTGAGTAGCAGAACCAAGACAACTGGATTTGGTTTAAATTAAAGTTAATAGTTAGATTTCTCATTTAAAGTTCAAATTTTCGATTTCTGGTTCTGTCAACTCAAGCGTCTTGTTATAAAGGCATCCGACATCATTGAAACTGATTTTGAATTTTGATTGAAGCTAACATTCTC
>CAJWYM010000010.1 GCA_913049555.1 uncultured Opitutia bacterium | reverse complement strand
ACAACTACTGTAAGTGCAGGGATTCTCAAACTTACTGGCAGTGGCAAACTTGGGACTACGAGTGGATCTACTACTGTTAGCTCAGGTGCGACTCTTCAACTGGACGGGACTTCCACTGTGGAGGAGGACATCAGCATTTCGGGAACTGGAACGGGGGCTGGCGGAGTTGGGGGTGCTCTTTATAAAAGCAATTCAGGAACGGTAACGATTTCTGGGGATGTTGCTTTGGCGGCTGATAGCACGATAGATATTGACAGCGGAACTATGAAATTTACCGGGGACATAACGGGTTCCAGTGCATTGACATATACTGGGGCCGGTGTCATTGATTTGGATGCGGATACCAATTATTCTGGAGCAACTGTTATTCAGGGAGGCAATGTAACTTTGAGTGATGTTGGGGGTTTGGGTTCCACTGCGTCAGGCACAACTGTGAGCAGCAGTGGAATTCTAACCCTTGCGAATGGTTTGGACAATGTTGCTGAGGCATTGGCTTTGAGCACTGGAACTTTGAAAGTCTCCGGAACCACTTCATGGAGTGGTGGAATTGCACTGACTGGATCGAATACGGTGGATTACAATAAGAATTCGGGTTCATCACTCACTCTGTCTGGTGTTATAAGTGGCTCGGGCAATGTGGATTATAATACTACGGGAACTGCAGGGACTATAGTTGTGTCTGGAGACAATACCTACTCGGGGGCTACTTCCATCACCGATGCAGGACAAATTCTTCAGTTAGAACATGCGGATGGACTGGGAGATGGTGGCGCGGCAGCGACAACGGTAGCCAGTGGAGCATCTTTAAAATTAAACAATGCTTCAGCAATGACAATTTCTAATGAAAATATTACAATTTCAGGAACAGGTGTAAGCAGTAGTGGAGCCCTTCACAATGCTTCTGGTTCCCATACAATTACAAATCAGCTAACTTTAGCAGCGGATTCGTCAATTGCCGTGGATACTTCTGGACAAACTTTAACTTTGACCAATGGAATTACTGGTTCGAATTATGTTTTGACAAAATCGGGTGCTGGTAACTTATCTTTGGGAACTACGGCCTCATCCAGTGTAAAAGGCCTTACATATGGTGGAGGAGGCACATTGACTGGGGATGTCTCAGTTGGGAACTCTGGTTTGGCAATCAGTGGTAATGGCTCTGCAGTTTCAGGAAAGATGACGGTTGGGGCAGCCTCTACTTGGGCACAAGGTTCTTCATCTGGTTCTTTCATCATGGATATTTCCGGAGGCATGGGAGGGGGCTCTGATTCAATCGGTTCCAATGGATATGCTGAGGCTACAGGAACTACCGGAAGCGACTGGGATGCGCTTCAATTTACCGGTGGTTTAAATATGACGGGTCTTTCCTCTGGGACTCGCTTCAATCTTAATTTGAATTCTGCTGGCAACTCTACTGGCTGGGAGTGGGGCAAGAAAGTCGAAATACCAATTATTACTGGAGGGGTTACTTTCAATGGAGGGTCTTTTGATGAAGATTATTTCAGCATCGATTCCAGTGGTTTCACTAATGGGGATACTTGGTGGATTAATTGGGGCTTAGAATACCACAACAATACCCTTTGGCTCACCTACGAGGCAGTGCCCGAGACCTCTACTATAGTCTCTATTTCTGGGTTGTTGTTTTTGTTATTGTTTCTGTTTCTAAAGAAAAAGTTTTTAAAAAAATCTGTTGTCTTGAGTGAAAATTAATTTTTGTCTATAGGTTATTGTTTTATAGACTTATGGATCTTAAGAAGCTGGAGCGTATATTAAACTATCAATTTTTAAACTGTGAATGGATTCGAGAGGCTTTGAGTCATCCTTCCATGAAGTCGAATTATAATTTGGAATCAAGTCTCAAAAAAGATTACCAGCGGCTTGAATTTTTGGGAGATTCATTTCTAGGCTTTGTAATTGCAGATATTTTATACGATCGATTTCCTGGTGCAGATGAAGGAACTTTGGCTAAATACAAATCTTTTTTTTGTAAAGGATCGACTCAGGTAAAAATTGCTAAATCTCTAAATTTGAACAAATTTATAATCGTCTCTCAATCAGGAGAATCTCAAGGAGTCCGATTGAATCCGAAAGTTTTAGAAGATGTCTTAGAAGCTGTGATCGGTGCTATTTATAAAGATGGAGGATATGACAAGGCCTATAAGTTTATTGCGGAACATTTCCTTGCACATGCAAACGGATTAAAAAACCATCGAGGAAGTGATAATCCAAAGGGAATTATTCAAGAATACTACCAAGCTACTAAAAGCAAATCCATAGTTCAGTATAGATTGGAGAATATGAAAGGGCCAGACCATTCAAAAAGTTTTTCTATTTCTTTAATCGCTAATGGAGAGGTTCTTGCGGTAGGGGAGGGAAATTCAAAAAAGAAAGCAGAGGAGATGGCTGCTTCGATTGCAATTGAACAACTGGGGATTCAGTAGTGTCCTTTGTAAAAAGTTTGTGGGGGGCTATTTGCTTTTCCTCGAGTTTAAGTATTTCTATTTTGGCTCTTATTCCGAATGTAAACGAATCACAACTTATTTTTCCTTTTGTAGTTACCGCTGAAGACATTCGTGACTTGTCTAATAGTCCTCCAGGGGCCACATATGAAATTGGACACAAGCTGTATGTTACCTTGGTTTATGATATGGATGGAAGGGTTAGAAATTTAGTCCAATCTGATTTAGATCGATTGGGGATTACAGTTGGAACCGCCCATCAATTTGCTTTGGATAATTTAACAGTATTGGCGGAGAGCGATCAGATTATTAAACGGTTGGTTCAAGGGCCTAATCAAATGCCTATGATGATTTGGGGAGGCCATTGGTTGACCTCAAGTTGTATGCTTTTGCCTAAAATGAACTCTTGGTTCAAGCAGGAATTAAAAAGTGAAAGTATTTTATTGAATATTCCTCAACGAGATATGTTGATGATGTTTCCAAATAATTCTAAAAATGCTTACTTAGAAATTCAAAGATTTGTTAGACAAAACAACGATAAATTTTTAGATACTATAAGCCTTCGTTTGTTTGAAATCACAGATCAAGGCTTAGACCCCTTTTATTAATATCAAATCTTATGAAAATGGCTTGAATCTCAAAGCCTAAATTAGATCTAATTTCTGGATTGATTTATTGAGTTGAAGGTGCCATTACTGTTGATTCTTTTTATCGGATATAGAATACTAAGCTAATTAGTTTTAGCAAGGGTATGAGATCTATTTCAATTGGTATCCATGTGCTTAAATCTTAGATTATGTTGACCTGCAAAAAAGAATATAGAGACATCCCTTTTTCCCATAGACAGCACACGCACAGTGGTCATTGCTCTTACATTCATGGGCATAATTGGGGAATTGAAATTACTTTTGCCTGTAAGAACTTGGATGCAAATGGTTTTGTGATTGATTTTGGTAAATTAAAATCGATCAAAAATTGGATTGAAAGCAACTTAGACCATGCAATTCTAATGAATGAATCCGATCCTGAAAAAGATCACATTTTGAAATCTTGTCCCTCTGCGTTTAAATCTTATATTGTGGACAATTGTTCTTGTGAGGGCTTAGCATTTCATTTTTATGAAGTTTTTTCTAAGATATTATCTGAGGACACAAAAAGTCGCGTTTTTATAGTTGATTTGACCGTGACTGAGGACAGTAAAAATTCAGCCACTTTTTGTCCCGAACTATGAAATATCCGATTCATGAGCGATTCTTCTCATGGCAAGGTGAGGGGGTTCATATGGGACGTGCCGCTTTTTTTGTTAGATTATTTGGTTGCCCGGTTCATTGTCCTTGGTGTGATTCAGCTGGAACTTGGCATAAAGATCATATTCCTCGGAATATTGAGAAAAGAACAGCAAAAGAAATCGTCGCTGAAATTAGTAAAGAAAAGCCCGATTTTGTTGTGATTACAGGGGGTGAACCCGCAATTCACGATTTGACTGAGTTGAGTGATGCCATTCATTCAGAAAATTTGCCAGTTCACTTAGAAACAAGTGGAGCTTTCCCGATAAGGGGAAATTTTAATTGGATAACCTTAAGCCCAAAGTGGAATAAATTACCACTTGAGGAAAATTATAAATTGGCTAATGAATTAAAGATCATTGTTGAAGATCAGAAAAGCATTTCGAAATGGGGTTCTATAATCAACTCCCATATTAAAGAAATTCAAAATATATGGCTTCACCCTGAGTGGTCTGTTGCTAAGGATTTTAAGGTATTAACTTCTATCACTGAATTCATCAAATCTCATGGATCTCCATTTCGAGCTGGCTATCAAATGCATAAAATGTATCAAGCAGATGAGTTAGACTCTAGGAGTCGATAGATTTGGAACATGTTCATTTTTCGTATGAATTTTATAAATTCGCTCTCAATTGGATAGGATTGTAAAAATCATATTTTCAAAGGATGAAAATTGATTATCCCGCAGATCTGCCCATTAGTGGAAAACGTGCTGAAATTGTTTCAGCTATCAAGGAAAACTCTGTTGTTATCATCTCCGGTTCCACTGGTTCTGGGAAAACAACCCAAATTCCTAAGATGTGTTTGGAGGCTGGTTTTGGAAAGCAAAAAAAAATTGGTTGCACACAACCTCGACGTGTAGCTGCAATCTCAGTTGCTCAGAGAATCTCAGATGAATTAAAAGTTTCTTATGGATCTTTAGTTGGTAGTAAGATTCGTTTTAATGACAAAACTTCTAAAAATACCCGAATTCAAGTGATGACGGATGGGATTCTTTTGCAAGAATTCCAGTCTGATTCAAAATTGTCCAATTATGATGTTTTAATTATAGATGAAGCCCATGAAAGAAGCCTCAATATCGATTTTATTCTGGGTTTTTTGAAAAACTTAATTCAGGAGCGTTTGGATTTGAAGGTTGTGATCACATCCGCAACGATTGATACTCAGAAATTTTCAAACGCCTTTTCAAAGGCACCCATAATTGAAGTTTCAGGCACTTTATATCCTATTGAAGTGGATTATCGACCTGTTGATAATGAAAGGCAGGATTTAGGAGATAAAACCTATTTGGATGAATGTGTCGAAGCTGCTGAATCTTTGATTTTTAAAACCCAAGGCGATGTATTGGTTTTTTTACCCACTGAAGCAGATATCCGTGAAACCCATAATTTGATGGATGGGTCTTTTGGCAATGAAGTCGAAATTCTTCTACTATTTGGGCGCTTATCCAACCGAGATCAGCAACAAATCTTCCACCCGGGTGAGAAAAGAAGAATTGTGTTAACTACAAATATTGCCGAGACCTCTTTAACAGTTCCTCGGATAGAGTCTGTCATAGATACTGGACTGGCTCGTGTGAGTCGATACAGTCATGCCACGGGAACCTTGCGTTTACCCATTGAGCGAATCTCAAGAAGCAGTGCCGATCAGAGAAAGGGTCGATGCGGACGTTTAGGTCCCGGTTATTGTATTCGAATCTATGATGAGGAGGATTATCTTTCTAGAGATGAATTTACAGAACCTGAAATTTTTAGAGCCAATCTTGGAGCTGTAATTTTAAAATTGATTGATTTGAAAATTCCAGAGATTCACCAGTTTCCTTTTGTGGATCCCCCTAAAATTTCAGCGATTCGATCTTCTTATAAGAATTTGCAAGCGATTGGTGCCATTGATCTTAAAAATAGAATCACCTCACTTGGAAAGCGACTTGTACGGCTCCCGATTGATTTATCGATTGGATGCATGATGTTGCATGCGGAGAAGCTTGGAGTGTTTCATGAAGTCGCTGTAATCGGGGCTGCAATGAGCATACAGGACCCCCGTGAGAGACCTGAAGATTCTAAGGAATTAGCAGATCATGAGCATATTAAATTTCTGCATCCAGAATCTGATTTTATAAGTCTTTATAATATTTGGAACTCATTTCATAACGATTTGGATGGTATGAGCCAAAGTAAAATGCGCAAATTTTGTAAGAAACATTTTCTAGCTTATATGAGGATGAGAGAGTGGATGGATCTTTATAAACAGATTCAATGGAGCTTTAAAAAAGAAAAGAAAAAGGAACCAGAAGAATCCATCGATAAAAAATATGATCGGATCCATCAGGCTATTCTCTCAGGTCTGATTTTAAATGTAGCTCAAAAGGTAAGTGGAAATATTTATAGAGCATCTGGCAATCGAGAAGTATCTATTTTCCCTGGTTCTGGTCTCTATGACAGAAAAGCTTTTAAAGTAGAGAAGAAGCTGGAGAGAAGCCGATTAGAAGTTTCCAAAGATCCTAATCTTGGTAAAACTCCAGATTGGATTGTTGCTGGAAACATTTCAGAAACCTCACGAACCTTTGCTCGTTGTGTTGGAAAAATTGATCCTAACTGGATGGTAGTAATAGCGCCGCATTTAATCAGGAAATCTTATGTTGAACCTTACTGGAGCGAAAAGAAAAATCGTGTTTTGGTTCTTGAGAAAATTCGTATTTTCGGTCTATTGATCGATGTTAAAAAAGTGGGTTTTGGAAAAGTAAATCCTCGTGAAGCTCGAGAAATCTTTATCAGATCTGCGTTGGTTCAATTTGAAGTTCGTGATTGCTTACCAATTTTAAATGTGAATCGCAATTTGATTGAGCTTTTTGAACAGAATCTGTCCAGAAATCGGAATTTTGCAAGTTGGCATCTGCATGATAAGGTATTCGCTTTTTATGATAAAATCATTCCCAGTATTTCTTCGTTGCAGGAGCTTTCAAAATGGTTGAATTCCGATTTGAATCGCAAAAAATTCCGAATTCAATCTCGGGATTTATCTGAGGAAGATTGGGCTTTGGATGAAGTTCAATTTCCATCTAAATTAAAGATTGGAGAGAAAAGCTTTAAAATCCAGTATCGTTACCAACCTGGCTCTGATTTGGATGGGGCGACTTTATCAATTCCAATCGATGCATTTCTTAGAATAAATTCTCAAACCGCTGATTGGATTATTCCTGGATTTTTATCAGAAAAAATTGAAATTTGGTTGCGTGCTTTGCCTAAAGAAATCCGAACCCGAATTTTTCCGATTGCCGATGCAGCTGAAAAGGTCCAAAGCGTTACGGTTGCTGGTAATTATTCATTGAAAGAATCCATTTTTAAGTCACTTAAAAAAATTTATAAGTTAAATTTCAAATTAGAAGAGTTTGCAGATCCTAATTTCCCTCCTCAATTAAAACTTCGTTTTGAGGTCTTAGACCAAAATAGAAAGCCCATTATAGCCGGTCGAGATTATAAACTCTTAGAAAAAAAATTGCTCCCCGAAGGATCTAAATCGAATCAATCTATTGCTCATGATTTGAATATTTTTAAAAGTCGCTATGAAATTCCAGACTTAGATCGAGTTGGAAGTTATAATCTAAAAGAGAAAATTGAGTGTGGAAAAATTTCGGGAATAAAAAGCTTTTTGTATGTCGGTATTTCCTGTGAAAAGTGTGCATTTGCTGCTCGCTTATATCCAAGTAAGAAGGATGCGGATCTTTCAAGTTTCAAATCGTTGGAGGCGTTCCTACGTCAAAAACTTTCCAAAGATGTAGCATGGCTTCAAAAAGATTTGAACGAGACTCAAAAAAAATGCGGTCTTCTGTTTTCTAATTTAGGAAACGTTAAAGATCTGGAATTTGATTTGTTGAGAATGATTCTATTGGATGCTCGTAAGACATTTCGGTTGCATCCCATGAACTCCGAGGAGCACAACAATTACTTCGAAGCGATCCGAAAATCTTGGCGAGGATTGGTGCCCCGAATACTGGATTGCATCCAATCTATTTTAAATGAGCGCCAAAAATTGTTATTGATCAGAAAATCGTATGACCTCATGCATCGCGATGTAAAGGTTCTTCTACCTTCAAGTTTTGTTAAACAGACCCCTCTGAAACAATTCTTTGAAATTCCACGTTATTTGAAAGCGATTGAGGTTCGAAATCATAGATTTCTTGCCAATCCAAATAAAGATAGTGATAAAAACAATCGGGTACAGTCTTTTGAGGAAGGATTTTTGAAATTATTAAAAATGCGATCTTACAGCCAGCATAAAATCTCGAAAATGAATGAATTTTTTTGGATTCTGCAGGAATTTAAAGTTTCTGTTTTCGCACCGGAGTTAAAAACAGCTGTAAGGGTGTCTGATAAAATAGTATTTCAACGATTCAGCGAATTATCAGAGTGACGAGCGTTGACATTTCCAAACCTATGAAGTTGTATGTAGGTGTATTCTCTGTGGCGTTCGAGAACTAATTGTCTTCTTTCTCTTACTCTAGTATTACCGGGAGCCTTATCTGAGGTGACTGCTGTCAAGCCGTAAACCGGAAGACAAAGGTTGCCAAAGAAGCACCCACTTGAACCTTAAAGGGTCAAAGAAGGTCTCACTACTGTAACGGCGCCTATGGGGGATACTTTATGTTTTTTAACCCAAATTACCAATAGGATTGTGAGTCTAGAAAGAATTTTATGAACTTAGGGAATTTAAGAGAAAGTTATACTCAAGCCTCTTTGAATAAAAAGCAGGTTAACATAGATCCATTAGATCAGTTTTCAGAATGGTTCAAGGACGCTAGAAACGCGAAATTAAAAGAACCCAATGCCATGAACCTTTCGACGGTAGATGCAGAGGGTCAACCATCCGTAAGAACGGTTCTTTTAAAGTCAATTGCCGATGATGGGTTTGTTTTTTATACGAATTATAAAAGTCGGAAATCAGTAAATATATCTTTGAATTCAAAAGTGGCCTTGCATTTTTTATGGTTGCCTTTGGAGCGTCAAGTTTCTATCCAAGGCACCGCAGAAAAAATCAGTCAAGAAGACTCCTTAAGCTATTTCCTTTCTCGACCTAGAGGAAGTCAGTTAGGCGCCTGGGTCTCAGATCAAAGTCGAGAGATTTCTTCTAAAGAATTGTTGGTTGAAAAGATGAACGCGCTTCTAGATAAATTTGGAGATGGTGAGATTCCAATCCCTGAATTTTGGGGCGGGTTTAAAGTAAAACCCAATAAAATTGAATTCTGGCAAGGAGGAGAGGACCGTCTCCACGATCGCATTGAATATTTTCAAGGGCTTGAGGGAAATTGGAAAATTAGAAGGCTCTGTCCGTAGTTGAAAAATAAATTGGATTGATAACTTTTCAATAAAGTTTATTAAAATCTTATATTTTCCAAAGCTTTTGTGTAATAATGAATGTTGAAACTTCAATGTAAAAGTTGATTTATCTTATTCACCCAAAACTTTATTGTATATTTAATGTAATCTTTGATTTTCATGTTGAAGTTAATTTTCCGATAGAAAATTTGAAAAATGCTAGATGAAAAAAAGCAGGTTTGATCATAGATCTACTCTGTGAATAAAAAACTAAAGTAGGTTTCAATTTTAAATTTTTAATGTCTCTTTTTGAGTAGTAACTTTTACTAGTAAATGAAGGAAAAGTTGCCTATCTAAATTGCTAGTGTATGTTAACGATACCAGTTTGAATTCCTTTGAGACAACTGTATGTTGATGGGTTGTTCTTTCTTAATTATTGGCATTTCCCAAACGGTTCCTACTGAACCGATTTGAACGAGACCGATTAAATAATACTTTCCATTTTCAATAGGATCTAATTTGCCAATACCATCAAAATCCGTACGAACTCTTAAATAGCAGGATTCTAGTAGATGGGTTCTAATTTTAGAGGCAATTTGTGGGTATTTTTTCCTGTCGTTAGCAGCGTAAGCCCAAGTTTCATAAATATTTTTACTATCATCCGCAGAAAGACTCTCCATTCCAGTGTTTTTTAGAAGAGTATCTAGTGGTTTCGTGGTCAGGAAAAATTCCGATAGGTACGCTTTTGTGACTGCTCCTTGCTCGTTTACTGAGAAAGCTTGAAAGATTAAGTCTTCTTGCTGAGTGAATGAATCTAAATTAGGATTTTTGATTTTTTTCGGAATTTCATTAGGAAAGACTTTTCGATTTTGAGTTTCATCTACGTCTGTTTTGGTGGAAATCTTCTTTGAATCCGAAACATTACTCAATATGTAAGAAGTGATTTTTTCTTCTGTTTTTTTATTGGCTCCATTTATTAGAGATGGGAAAGAATCTGAAGTCTGATTCGTTATCTTTTCAATTTTAAATTCAGAGTTCTTTAAGTCTTTGGAGATTCTTTTGAGACGAACTTGTAAGCCAAGAATTTCTTTATCTCTAATATTCACTCTTCTTAGCAGCGTTTTTCTCTCCTTATCAAGTTCTTCGATTTGTTTTTTTAGTTGGACATTTTTATTTTCTTGGATAGATAAAGCTAAATCTTTTGTAGCAAGGTCATTTTCAAGAGCGCTTATTTTATCATTTTTGGAACGAATTGTTTCCCTGATTTCTTTGCTCCGATTGTCCCAAAAGAAGTTGTTACTATCACGCATCTTCCACTTTTTTTCTTCTTCTTCGGAGAAAATTAGAGAAATTGGAATAAAAAACGTTGAATAAAAAACAATTAAAACTCTTTTTAAAAGAGGTTTAGTGAGTCTGTTCATAGGAGACATGCTATTATATAATAGTCTTTTATCAAAATTCCAAGATTAATTTACAAGTATTGTGTCACTAAAATCAAATCATTTTTTAACTCAAGAGGCGTTTATAACATATAATGTTAAGTGCTTACATTGGAGGGGCAGAACGTTTGACAGAATTTGAGGAAAATGAAAGCCCCCCATCATTAAGCGATTAAAATCAGATTGGCTGCGATAAAAAAAGTCTAAAATAAAGCAAAATTAACAATAACGAAAAATCATCTATAATCGTTTTACAGTGAGTATATCAGGCATGCCAAAAAAACGAATTGCCTAATCTACAGAATGGACATTTTGACCCGCCACTTCAGCTGCTTTAACCGCGTTGGCTGCAAGAGGAGTGCTGAGGTATCTTTCTCCTGAGCTGCAGGCAATTGTGACTATTTTTTTTCCGGCCATTTCAGGACGTTTAGCAACCTCCATGGCTGCCCAAATATTTGCACCCGATGAAATTCCTACTAAGAGTGCATCTGTAAGAGCCACTTTATTTGCAGTCTCAAATGCATCTTCATTTTTAACAGTAACCACCGAATCAATAATTTTTGTATTGCAGTTTCCAGGGATAAAACCCGCTCCAATCCCTTGGATTTTGTGAGGTCCGGGTTTTCCTCCAGAGAGCACAGGGCTGTCTGAAGGTTCTACAGCTACCGTGTGGATTGGTTTTCTTGATTTTATAACTTCAGAAACACCTGTAATGGTTCCTCCTGTGCCAACTCCAGAGACAAACACATCAATTTCACCTTTTGTGTCTTCCCAGATTTCCTCAGCTGTTGTTTTTCTATGAACTTCAGGGTTGGCAGGATTTTCAAATTGTTGGGGCATAAAACCACGATCCCCATATTGAGAAACAATTTCTGTGGCTTTTTTAATCGCACCCCCCATACCTTTGGGACCTGGGGTCAATATAATTTCAGCACCAAGCATAGAAAAAAGAAGTCTTCTTTCTTGAGACATTGTTTCCGGCATTATTAATTTACAAGAGTACCCTTTTGCTGCGCAAACAAAAGCAAGTGCAATACCAGTGTTCCCTGATGTGGGTTCGACAACCACACCACCTTTTTTTAGAAGACCCTTATTTTCAGCATCTTCAATCATGGCTTTTCCAATTCGGTCTTTAACGCTGGAAAGAGGGTTGAAAAATTCAAGTTTCAAATAGATTTCAGCCGGAAGATCTTTAGCAATCCCATTCAGTTTCACCAATGGAGTATTTCCAATCGTATCAGTAATTAAGTTAGCAATTGCCATAGATTTTGATTTGAGGTTTGGAGGGTAAAAGATTATCTTCTTCTTGGACCATAGCTCCTGATAGGAGCATTACGGTTGACATTCGCGTTTTTAAGCCTGTAAACAATTCGAGCTTTTTCTAGATCGTAGGGACTCATTTCCATTTTAACCATATCTCCGGTGGTAATTTTAATGAAATTTTTTCTCAACTTGCCAGATATATGTGCAAGGACTTGGTGGCCGTTGGCCAACTCAACTCGAAACATAGTTCCTGGAAGAACCGCTACTATTTTACCTTCTACTTCTACAGTTTCACTAGATGTCATAATTTATTAAACAAGGATAATATCAAATCAATAGTTCTCTTGAAGTCAAGGCCGTTATCACTGGATTTGATGGATAAACACTAATTTTAGATATTTCCAAAGTAGGGCTCAGGGGAGCCTAACTTATCAAAGCTTCAGATGGAGGAGCAAATTTTGTTAAGTTAATCCCTGCAACCGCAGATTTATATTCATCAAATTTAGGAGTTCTTCCTAAAATTGCTGAAAGAACAACAACCGGTGTCGATGAGAGTAGAGATTCCCCTTTTTTTCTTTCGGAGTCTTCAACGACCCTTCCTTGAAAAAGTCGAGTTGAGGTAGCCATTACAGTGTCTCCTTTGGCAGCTTTCTCCTGATTGCCCATGCATAGATTGCATCCAGGTCTTTCAAGGTACATCATATTCTCATATTCAGAACGCGCTTTATTCTTTGGGTCCTCGTCATCGAATACGAAACCGGAATATTTTTGAAGCATCTCCCAATCCCCTTCTTCTTTTAGCTCGTCTATTATGTTATAAGTAGGTGCAGCCACTACCAAAGGGGCATTGAACTTAACTTTTCCTTGTGTTTTTTCTAAATTTTTGAGCATTTGAGAGACAATTTTTAAATCTCCTTTGTGAACCATGCATGAACCCACGAAACCGAGGTCAACAATTTTTACTCCTTTGTAATATGAAAGCTCTCGAATTGTATCATGAGTGTATCGTTTGGAAATATCGTCATTGTTAACATCTGGATCTGCTATCATAGGTTCAATAATCAAATCTAGATCTACAACAAATTCAGCAAAATAGTTCGCATTTGAATCAGGAGTTAGGGCCGGTTTTGAACCAGACTGAATTTCTTTTATCCTTAAGTTTGCTTTATCAATCAAGCCTTGAAGCACTTCTTTTGAGTTATCCATGCCTTTGTTAATCATGATTTGAATTCTACTTTTGGCAATTTCAAGAGATTCGATGAGGGTCTCGTCTTGAGAAATACAGATCGATGCTTTTGCTTTCATTTCAGCGGTCCAATCCGTAAAAGTAAACGCTTGGTCTGCTGGTAAGGTTCCAATGTGAACTTCTATGACTCTGCCTTGAAAAACATTGTCGCCAAATTTTTTTAACATTTGAGATTGGGTTGCGTGGACAACGTCTCGAAAATCCATATGGTCTTTTAAATCTCCCTTAAAAGTTACTTTTACAGATTCAGGAATGGGCATGGTAGCTTCGCCGGTGGCAAGTGCAAGAGCTACAGTTCCAGAATCCGCTCCAAAGGCTACCCCTTTTGACATTCTAGTATGAGAATCGCCCCCTATTATGATCGCCCATTCGTCTATGGTAAGGTCATTAAGAACCTTGTGAATCACATCTGTCATCGCATGGTATTTTCCTTCAGGATCACGAGCTGTGATTAACCCAAAATTCTGCATGAACTTCATTAGTCTTGGAATGTTTGCTTGCGCTTTTTTATCCCAGACTGATGCTGTGTGGCATCCAGATTGATAAGCTCCATCTACAATTGGAGAAATGATAGTAGAGGCCATTGCCTCCAATTCTTGAGAGGTCATTAAACCAGTAGTATCTTGTGAGCCGACAATGTTGACCTCCACCCTTACATCCGATCCTGCATGTAAGGGGGTGTTTGCTAATACCCCAACCGAATTTCTATTAAAAATCTTTTCAACTGCAGTCAGTCCTTGACCTTTGTGATAAATTTCTTTGGAGGGAGCAAACACTGGTTTGAGAGGTAAGCCTAAAACATCGGAGGCAAAGCTTTGCAGTTTCTTTCCAAATACAATTGCATAAGATCCGCGTGCTTTAATAAATTCTAATTTTTGAGGTGTGAGTGCTGAGGAAATGTCGACAAGTTCTTTTTCACCATTGAACAATTTCATTTTCTTTGTATGGATTGTTAAAACAGTCCCTGATTGAACGGAGTAGGCCTGCTCTAAAATAGGATCTCCATGTTCGTCAAAGATAGGATTTCCATGAGTATCGAGTTTCTTAATCCAATTCTTGAGATCTATGCCAATGCCACCAGTAACACCGACTGTTGTTAAGAAAATGGGAGAGACTCCGTTTGTCCCACCAATAATTGGGGCTATATTTACAAAAGGAATGTAAGGGCTTGCTTGCTTGCCGGTCCATAGAGCAACATTGTTGACTCCAGACATCCTTGAAGAACCGACGCCCATGGTGCCTTTTTCGGCAATTAGCATTACACTTTTGTCAGGATGCTCTGATTGGAGTTTTTGGATCTCTTTTTGGGCATTTTCACTGATCATACACTTTCCATGAAGTTCTCTGTCAGATCTTGAATGTGCTTGATTTCCAGGAGAGAGTAAGTCGGTCGAGATATCACCCTCCCCAGCAATGAAAGTTACTACTTTTATCTCCTCTTGAACTTCTGGGAGTTTTGTAAAAAATTCTGCATTTGAATAACTTTCTAAAATTTCTTTGGCAAAATCGTTGCCATTTTCGAAAGCCTTTTTTAGGCGACTCGTATCTGCATCGTACAAAAAGACCTGAGTTTTCAAAACCTCTGAAGCTTGAAAAGCAATTTCGGGAACATTTCCTAAGGCTAAGTCTAATAGAACTTCTACAGAGGGACCGCCTTTCATGTGAGAAAGTAACTCAAAAGCAAACCGAGTGGATATTTCGTCAACGGAGCAATTTTGGTTTATTATTTCTTTTAGGAAATGAGCCTTTTCAACTGCTGCGCTTGTAGTTCCAGGTAAAGTATTGTAGATGAAAAAATCCAAAGAGTCTTTCCGGTGAGGGTGCTCAAGATCTTTAATTTGATCTATAATTTCTATTAATAATTTAGAATCATCAATGGGTTTAGGGTTTAATCCTTCTTCTTTTCTCTTCTCAATTTCTAATAAATACTCCGAATACAATTTCATATACTAATTGTCTACCTAAGATTTTTAATTTCAAGAAGAATTTAAGTAATCTGATAAGTGAATTTTTAATGGATTTAAAAGAAAACTCTAAAATCCTCTAAAACCGAATGATTGTAGGAATTAAAAAAGAAAAAATTACGGCTTTAATTACGGTGTTTATTTTAATTTTCACCAGTTCCATGAAAGAGATGTCTTTATAAATATTAATTTACTTGATTCCTTTATACATTTTGCTAATTTGGTTTGCTATGGACGAATCACAAGAGTTACAACAAAAAAACATTTTAGAATTGAGTTATTTGGATGTCGATCACATGCGAAGATTTGTGACAGACACAGGCAAAATATTACCACGTCGAATTACGGGTCTGACTCCTAAGGAACAACGACACCTAGCCCGCACGATCAAGACTTCACGATCTATGCTTTTGATGAAGTAGTGCAAATATTATAATTTTACAATTTTCTAAATTTTAGCATCGGTATGAATTGTTTCAACCAGTCATCCGGTGCTTTTTTGTTGCCAAATGCCTATGATTTAAAGATTGCATCCTCCATTATAAAGTCAGGTAATTTAGTCGCTGTTCCAACAGAAACAGTCTATGGTTTAGCGGGAAATGCTTTGAATGAAAGTGCAATTAAGAAGATATTTGAAACAAAAAAGAGACCTTTAACGGATCCTTTAATTGTTCATGTTCATTCCCTAGAGCAAGTTTTTTCACTGACTCATTTATCGCATATTAAAAACGTGGATAAGCTTTTTGAAGCTTTTTGGCCCGGAGCCATCACTTTGATATTTCCGAAAAAGCCAACCGTTCCAAGTCTTGTTACGGCTGGACTTGATAGTATTGCAGTTCGAATGCCCAGTCATCCAGTATTTCGATCTCTGCTAAAGCTATGTAATGTTCCTTTGGCTGCACCCAGTGCCAACCCTTTTGCATACGTTAGCCCCACCAGTGCACAACATGTTAGGGATAGCTTTGGACTGGAACTGCCTGTAATTGATGGGGGAACTTGTTTGCATGGCGTTGAATCCACTGTTTTAAGTCTTCTAGACCCAATAGAACCTGTAGTTTTACGACCTGGACCTGTTTCAGTCGAGGCAATTAGTTCAGTCCTAGATCTCAAAGTGAAGTCCTCTCAGGATGTTTCGGATCCTGATACATTGTCTAGAAGTCCAGGCATGATGAAGAAACATTACAGTCCAAACTCCTCTCTTGTTCTATTTGACTCTCCAGAGGATTTGAGAGAATTCGATTTAGGCTCTTCTGTTGTCATTTGCATTCAAAAACATCAAAATCTTTTTCCTGCTAAAGAGTGGGTATTCCTTTCAAAGAAGGGAGATATAAATGAAGCGGCAAAAAACGTTTTCTCGGAGTTAAGAAAGTGGGATTCGAAGTATGATAAAATTTATTTTCAAAGATTTCCTAATTCAGAGATTGGAATTGCAGTCAACGATCGTTTGAAAAGAGCAGCAGCTCAATAAATAAGAATTTAATTGTTTCCTTTCTAATCTGATAATATAGAATTATTAATAGATTCTATGTGAAACCCGAATCTTTGTTAGAAATTTAAATCTTCAAATATTAAAATGCAATGATTTACAAAAAGTTAAAGGAACCAAAAGGTTCTTTTTTAGAATTTAATAATTCATTTCGCTTTTATCTTTTTTGCTTGAATCTCATTTACTATTGGATCCTCCAAGTTGAAGCAAAAATTTAAAAGCGCTTGCCTCAGAATTTCTTAAAAATGCAAAATTGAAGATTATCTGAATTGGTTCTGTTCCTTTTTGTAAATGTAATCTATAGATCTTAATTTATCTTCAAGTAATTTTTGGTTGATATTATGGATTTGGCAAAGATCTTCTAGGGTATCAAAATGGTTTCTAAGTAGGGTATTTATAATTCCAATAAGTAGATTTGGATCTATTTTTTGATAGTTACTTAAATCCATTTAAAATAGTTAAGGGTAGGAATTAATTAGAATTTAAATTTTGGTGCTAACAGTAATTGACTAAAATAAAAAACCCCACAAAAATTTGTGGGGTCGAAAATTCAAAGATTGAATGCACTTGGATTCAATACATGGTTAAAATTACCAAGGAATTGCTACGTCTGAGGGCATAGCAGAAAGTTCAAAGTCATAATCGTAACCGGCTTTAACTCCAGTTTTTATCTCCAATGTAGATTCAGTTTTAATTTCCATTTTTGCTTTTTTTAGGGTTAGAGTTTCTATTAGCTATCCATCAACTAGTAGATTAAGATCGAATTTACTATCGGATTTTCCTGAGGATTTGTCAAAGAATATAGGATGAAATTAGCTTACTTTTGAGCCTAACCTAATTAAACTTGAAAAACGCACTTATTTTACCCTAGCTGAAAAGATCCCTGCAACAAGACCAAATAAATGCCCCTCCCATGAGACTCCTTTCTGAATCGGTAATAATCCCCAGAAGATTCCACCATAAAGGAAAATAATCAATAAGCTGAGCAAAAGCGGAAAAAACTTTTTTTCTAAGAAACCACGAATCACTAAAAAACCAAAAAATGAAAATACAATTCCACTGGCTCCAATATGAATCCCATTACTTCCAAGACCCCAAACTAAGAATCCTCCAATGAAAATTGAAAATATTAGGGTTCTATAATAATAAATCGGTCCTTTTAAAAGAATTAAAGATCCCATAATTAGAAGGGGAATCGAATTAGCAATTAAGTGGGTGAAATTTCCATGGAGAAAGGGACAAAACAAAATGCCTCTCAAACCAATTTGTGTCCTAGGCAATATACCAAATTGATTCAAACTTTGATGCATAACGAAAACATCTAGGATTTCTAAAACCCACAAGAAACTTACAAATCCGAACACATGTTTTAAATATCTAAGATTATTCATTAGAAAAATTGGTTCTAAAATAATTATTATTTCGCGTCTGAGCGATCTAATTAGTAATTATTCTATCTATATGGAGGAGTCTATTCGAATCAATCTCTCAACAGAGATTACAGCTAATTTGCAAATTGTCGTTGAATCTGTTTGTCAAAATTGGATTTCCTTATGGAACCACAACCTCTATTTTGATGAGCAAGACGCTGCTTTTTCAGAATTCTGGAGAAATTCTATTCAGCAAAAATCGACTGAGGTTATGGAATTAACAAAAAATGTCTTTCTATGTGAATCATTCAAGCGAGGCAATTTGATTGTTCCAATCTCTAAAGTGGATGAATTCTTGCAAGGAATCACTTCTTTAAGATTGAGTATTCAGAAATCAAAGTTTCAAGATAGAATCGACGAGATTGAACTTGAAAATGGAGAGGTGGATCTTTCCTCTTTGACCGATGAAATTTCTACCTTTTATTGGGCCTACAGTATACTTGCTCAAATCCAAGAATACATAATAAACATTATTGAAGGGGAAGGTTGAAGTGGATGCAATTGCCAATGAAAACTGCTAGATTAAGAATCCGTTCTCTTCGTGAGAGTGATTGCGCTTCATTTCTTAAAGTCATGAACTCCAACGACCAATTTTTATATCCATGGGTGAGACCTGTTAAAACAAAGGCCGAGTTTTTAAAATATTATCAGACTTTTAACCGAATTTCTGCAGAAGGTTTTTTACTAGAGCACCTTGAAAACAATGAGATTGTAGGATTCGTTAGTTTAGGAGGAATTCTTCGAGGCGCTTTACAATCTGGCCAATTAGGTTTTTATTTGAATGAACCTTATGCTAAGAAAGGATTTATGTCGGAAGCCTTAAAGGGAATTATTCCATATATCTTTAAGAATCTGCGGCTTCATCGGATTGAAGCCAATGTCCAACCCAACAACAGAGCATCCAAGGCATTGATAAAAAAAATGGGTTTTGTGAATGAGGGATTTTCTCAAAGGTTTATGTATATCTATGGTGCGTGGAGAGATCATGAAAGATGGGCGATCTGTTCGGATTATTAAATTTATGGGTGGAATTTTTTTTAAGTTAAAAATGCAACTTTTTATACGAATTGTTTTTTCAGGTTTGAGATTCTGTGTTTTGTGAAATAAATAAAGAAATAGCTTCTTTGAGTTGTTCTTTGTTGGCTGGGGCTCCTCCCATTGCAAAATCAGCTTTCCCTCCTCCTTTACCTCCTAAAGAATTGCTAATGGAACGGATAATATCCCCCGAATTATAACCTGATTCGATCGCTTCCATGGAGCACATGGATAAAAGGGCAGATTTTTTTTCATCAGAAATTCCTAATAATATCAAAGATTTACTCATTTTCTTTGATATTTGGATTGCAATGTTTCTTAGTTCCTTGCTTTCAATATTGTCCAGAGAAGCTGCCACAATCTGGATACCGTTTTTCTCAATAGCTTTTTTAGCTAAGGATTCAGCTAGGTTTGCTTGACCTTTCTGTTCATAGCGCTCTAATTTCCTTAGTAATTCTTCTTTTTGAGCTTCAATACGGGCTATTTTTTCATTTAGCTTATCGGGACCACAACCGAATTGGGTGCAAAGTCTCTCTACTTGATCTGTGAGCTGAAAAACATAGTTCGCTGCACTGTCTGCAACCACGGCTTCAATTCTGCGGGTACCCGCTGAAATAGAAGATTCTGATACAATTTTAAAAAAACCAATTTCTCCTGTTTTATCAACATGAGTTCCACCACACAATTCTTTGGAATAGCCACCGATGTCTACTATCCGAACAGTGTCGCTGTACTTTTCTCCAAAGAAAGCAATTGCATCTACAGGCTTATCATTGAAATTTACCTCAAAAGTTTGGACAGAGTCATTTTTGACTAGTTGCTGATTGACTAAACTTTCAATCGCTCTTTGGTCTTGAATGCTGACAGTTTCAAAGTGTGAAAAGTCAAATCGGAGTCGGTTTGAATCCACGAGAGAACCTGCTTGCCGAATATGAGTTCCTAATATTTGTCTCATTGCCCAATGAAGAACATGGGTAGCACTATGGTGAGCCTGCAAAGCTTTTCTTCTTCGGAGATCGACACTCAGGGTTGCCGTGGATTGAATCCAGTTGTCTATATCTTTAATATTATTGGTGTCGACTCTATGCAAAAACTGCCCACTGGGGTCTTTTAAGGTATCTATGATTTTGAAAGTCTTTTCTCCCACCCTAACGGTTCCATGATCTCCTAATTGACCTCCCATTTCAGCATAAAAATTGGACTTCTCAAAAATTAGATAAATTTCATCTTTGGGACCATATACAAATTTTTTTAGTTTGGTCTCTAAGTTCAGTAATTGATTTTGATCGAACCCTACGAATGGAGTTTCATCTTTCTCATCCCCATCTTTAAGGGAAATCACAGATTTTTGGATTGCTTTTTGAGATCTCATTCGCTGTTTTCCCATTTCAATTTCAAAACCTTCCATGTCTAATTCTAGGCGTTTTTCAATGGCTATGAGTTGAGTGAGATCGATTGGAAATCCATGGGTATCATACAAGGTGAAAGCATCTAGGCCGCTAATGGTCTTGTCTTTACTTAAAGCTATTTTTTCTAATAACTGAAGCCCCCGAGAAATCGTTCTTTCAAAGGACGCTTCCTCGGATCGGATAACGCTAGTAATTATTTTTTGTTGATCCATGAGTTCTGGAAAGAAAGCTCCCATTTTTAAAACAAGAGTCTTTACCAAGTTAGCGAAAAAACCGGCAGGAAGATCTAATTTACGTCCAAATAAAACAGCTCTTCTTAAGATACGACGAAGCACATAATTTCTTCCTTCGTTTCCTGGCAAAATTCCGTCAGCAATAGAAAAGCTAAGAGTCCTTAAGTGGTCTGCGATCACTCGAAAAGCAAAATCAGTCATGGATTGATCTGAAAGGTTTTCTCGGGAGTTTGGAATCGTACCCTTGTATTCTTTACCACATTCCTCTGTAAGGATTTTGAAAATGTCTGAGAATAAATCACTGTCGTAATTAGAAGGCTCTGCACTAAAATCAGTAAAGTTTTTTGTGGTTGCTATTATTCCGGCAACCCTTTCAAAACCCATCCCTGTATCCACATTTTTAGCCGGCAAGTCTGAAAGCGTTCCATCCTCATTAGAATTGAATTGAATGAAAACTAAATTCCAAATCTCAATACATCTTCCAGAATCCTGATTCACTAACTTTTCACCACTGTCTCCTTCTGGAGTCAGATCTATGTGAATTTCTGAACAAGGCCCGCAAGGACCGGTGTCTCCCATCATCCAAAAGTTATCTTTTTTTCCAGAAAAAATAACATGCTTGTCAGGATCTAATCCTTCATTTCTAAAGATAGAAGTCCAAAGGCTATGCGCCTCTTGATCAAATTCTGCAGGCTCTCCTTTTTCAGGCATATAAACTGTCGCATAGAGCCGATGTTTTGGAAGTTTCCAGACAACTGTTAGTAGTTCCCATGCCCAATCAATCGCTTCTTTTTTGAAGTAATCTCCAAAAGACCAATTACCAAGCATTTCAAAAAAAGTATGATGATAAGTATCAAATCCCACATCCTCCAAATCATTGTGTTTACCTCCTGCACGAATACATTTTTGTGTATCGGTAGCGGAGGGATAGGGAGAACTTCTTTCCCCTAAAAAGACCGGAACAAATTGATTCATACCAGCATTTGTAAACAGAAGGTTAGGAGAATCAGGGAGTAAAGGTGCAGAAGGAACAATTGTATGCCCTTTTTTCTCGAAGAAATTTAAAAACGATTGGCGAAGTTCTGCAGAATTCATAATGAAAATTTTTAAGCGTTCAGATTTTCAATAACAACAGCGCCTAATTCAGAAGTTCCAATGGGTTGTACGCCCTCTTGAGCTATGTCCCCCGTTTGGTTCCCATCTTTGACTGCTTTTTTGACGGCATTTTCAATTCCTAGAGCAGCCTCTTCTAACCCAAAACTGTATCGAAGCATCAGTGCAGCACTGAGAATTTGAGCGCATGGATTGGCTAAATTTTTACCTGCAATGTCAGGCGCGGTTCCACCAGCTGGCTCATAAAGACCATACGGTAGATTGTGGCAATTCTTGCCAGTTCCTAGGCTGGCAGAGGCCAACATTCCCAAAGAACCACAAATGACCGCCATTTCATCGGACAGGATATCTCCGAACATATTTTCCGTCAAAAGAACATCAAATTGATTGGGGTCCCGAGCCATTTGCATTGCAGCATTGTCAACATACATATGGCTAAGTTCAATTTCAGGAGCATTTTTTTGGACATATTCTGTGACTACTTTTCTCCAAAGGACAGAAGTTTCCAAGACATTGGCTTTGTCGACAGAGCAAAGTTTCTTACCACGAAGTTGAGCTGCGCTGATTGCAATTTCGGTGATCCGCTCAATTTCTGATTTTTTGTAAACCATTGTATCGATCGCTTGGATATCTCCATTTTCAAGAATTCTTGTTTCTTTGGGCTGTCCAAAATAAATACCCCCTGTTAGTTCCCGAATGCAAACAAGATCAATACCTGCTTCGATTCTTTCATTTTTTAGTGGGGAGAGGGAGGTCAATTCTTTGTAAAGAAGACCCGGTCGAACGTTTGCATACAAAGAAAATGCTTTTCTGATAGGGAGTAACGCGGCTCTTTCGGGTTGGTCTTTTGGCGGAAGAGATTCCCATTTAGGTCCTCCTACAGAGCCGAAAAGAATCGCATCACTGTTCTCACAAACTTTAAAAGTAGATTCTGGAAATGCTTTACCATGACGATCGATTGCAACTCCTCCAATGTCGGCAAAATCGTAGTCAAAGCTGAATTCGTATTTATTGGAGGCTGTTCTTAAAACCTTTAGGGCAACATCCATGACCTCTGGACCGATTCCATCGCCTGGAAGAACTGCAAATTTCAAATTTTTCATACTATCTATAACATTGTTTTAGTCTTTACTTAAAAAACAATACATCTAAAGCTTATTTGCTCTAATAAACAATCCTTTTCAATTTAAAGCCTGTAGGCAGGATCATAAAAGAATGAAAACAAATGAAATTTTTATGAATGAAGCTTACGATCTGGCTTTAAAAGGGTGGGGTTCCAATGGGTTGGAACCTTTGCAAGGATGTCTCATTGTTGAAAATGGGATCGTTGTTTCAAGTGCATGGACTGCAGATGGATCCGGGGACTCTGCAATTATAAAAGCATGCGAAAAATTGGGAAGAAAGCTGGACCATGGTGGAAAATTGTTTACTACCTTGGAGCCTGTTTCTAGGGTATACTCTAATGGATCTGAAGTAGATGCGATCCATGATTTAAATGTGACTCAAGTTATTTTTGGATCTCCATATCCAGACTCACAATATAGAGGATCAGCGCTTAAAAATCTTAAATTCTTAAAGGTGAAAACCATTGGAGGAGTGCTTAAAAATTTGTGTTTGGATTTAAATTTGATCCATAATTATTGGAAAATCAACAACGCCCCATTAATTGCAGCAAAAGTAGCGACCACTTTAGACGGAAAGATTGCCACTCGTACAGGAAAATCTAAATGGATAACTGGAGAACAAGCTAGATTGGATGTTATGAAATGGCGCCAATTTTTTCCAGGAATTGCAATCGGAGCCAAGACCCTCCTTGAGGACAATCCAAGCTTGACCATTAGAAATAAAAATGGTCAAGACTTAGGATGTCCTTATCGTTTTATCTTCGACGGAAGTCTTAGCTCTGTTCATGAGGAGAACTTAAGAAGTCTGAATTTATTTTCAGATCCTTTTAAACATAAAACAATTGTGGTGACCTTGAATCATGCAGAAAAATCTAAATTTAAACTGTTGAAGCAACACGCAATTAGCTACTGGGTTTTTCAAAGCGACGAAAACAATCAAGTTCCATTCAATGAATTTATAAACAAATGCTTTCAGCAAAAAATTTCAGGAGTTCTATTCGAAGGCGGTGCAAAATTAATTG
Organism: uncultured Opitutia bacterium; assembly: GCA_913049555.1. Taxonomy (GTDB): domain Bacteria; phylum Verrucomicrobiota; class Verrucomicrobiia; order Opitutales; family CAJWYM01; genus CAJWYM01. The sequence goes on along the minus strand of CAJWYM010000010.1, from coordinate 35,080 downwards.
CTTCCTTGCTAGAAATGAAAGCTATTCAGTATTTGTATTCATACCGAGCTCCAAAAATATTTGGGGATGACCAAGCTTTGGGAGCCTTTGTGGGAAGAGAATGTTTGTCAGTCAATCAAGCAATTGAGCTGGAAGCGGTTCATCACGAGTTTTTTGGCAAGGATCAAATGATAAGAGGATTTGTTAAATACCCATAATTTCTACAAATTACCTTGGATCCAACCTGCATATTCATTGCTGGCATTTCCTTCAAAATAAATCCATTGGGGGATTTTGTAAGGATGAACTTCTTGGATCCTCTTTTCAAGTTTTGCATGAGTGCTTGAAGTGTATTTCATTAAAAGTCTACACTCTGATTCTTGTTGTATTTCCCCTTCCCAAGAAAAAATAGAGGTGATGTTTGAATCAATTTGAGCGCAGGCGCAAAGTTTTTCGCGGATCAGTGTGTGAGCCAATTCAATAGCTCGCTTTTTGTTCGGCAGGGTTGTCCAAGCGATTAAAATCCTATCATTCATATTAAAAAAAGGTTGCAGTGTGGATGCAAATCCAATTTAAATAGGAGGTTTTCCAACAATCAACCATTAACTCAAAACGGAACGACCTTGAGAGAAGATTATTTAAAAGACGCACAAAAAGTAATTACGGATCCTAACATCCTTATTAATGTTGTCTCCAAACGGGCAAAACAACTCAGATTCGGCAACAAGGCTTTGGTGGAGTCATTGGAGCGTTTGAGTCCAGAGGATACGGCTCTTCGTGAAATTATTGAGGGCAAAATTGATTATGTTCTCCATGAGGGCGAGGACGAGGAATAGAGCTCATTTATTTACCGAAACTCCTTAGTTTTCAAACCAAGCTAAGGAGTTTTTTTGTATTCAGTTGTTATTTGTTATGGCAGGTAAAAAGAAAAAGCAAGTAAGGGTTACTGAAATCCTAAACAAGCGTGCTCGTCATAAGTATCATATTGGTGAAAAATATGAAGCAGGGATCAAACTTGTGGGTACAGAAGTGAAGGCCATTCGTGAAGGAAAGGCACAAATTACAGAATCCTACGTCCGAATCGACAAAGGGGAAGCTTTTTTGTGCAATGCTCATATCCAAGAATATACTTTTGGTAATTTTAACAATCATGCACCGAATAGAATTCGTAAACTTTTATTGAATAAAAAGGAAATTCTTAAAATGCAAAATGAAGTCGATGCAGGGGGTAAAACTTTGATTCCGCTCCGAATTTTTCTAAGAAAGGGTCTCATAAAATTAGATTTAGCAGTCTGTTCTGGTAAGAATTTGCAAGACAAGCGCTATGCTCTGAAAGCAGATTTAGCCAAGAGAGAGGCCGACCGTGCCATGAAACAAACTGTATATAGATAATTTTAGGATTTGGATGCTGCATCTTGTTTTATATCAACCTGAGATTCCTCAAAACACTGGCAATATAGGGCGTATGTGTGCCATCTCAGAAACGAGATTGCACTTGATTTATCCTTTGGGCTTTGAAGTCACCGATAAGTATTTAAAGAGGAGTGGAATGGATTATTGGAATCAGCTAGATGTTCATCACCACAAAGATTGGGAGGCTTTCAAAAGCTCTGAATTGGGTCCTAAAAGAATATGGATGTTCACGACTCAAACAGAAGATTTATATTGGGATGTCTCATTTGAAGACGAGGATGGCTTACTTTTCGGTAGTGAGGGCTCTGGTTGTCCGGATTGGTTGCACCAGAAACTGAAGCACAATCGAATCACTATTCCTCACAAACGAAATAGTTTACGATCTTTGAATCTTTCGACAAGTGCTGGAATTGGAGTGTTCGAAGCGTTGCGTCAGTTTTCTAAGTTGGATTGATTTAGGTTAAGTTCACAATTATCTGCTAGTTCCTCAAGTGGGTATTCCCAAATTTCGCTCAATGTAGGGTGATACCAATTGGCTTTTAAAAGTTCGGAAGCTTTTGCTTTAAGTGTGATTGCTACAGACATAGAATGAATGAGCTCGGAAGCATCTTTTCCAACACATTCTGCACCCAACAAGGCACCATCTTTGGGATCTGCATATATTTTTACAAAGCCAAAAGTGGCATTCATAAGAATAGATTTCCCATGATCATTGAATGGATAAACAGCCTCCAAATATTGGATTCCCCGTTCATGGAGTTGCTTTTCACACAATCCAATCGCGGCTATTTGAGGATCTGTAAAGATTACTGTAAGTAGATTTTCGTAATGAACGGGAATACTTTTCATACCAAGGGCATGCTTGGCGGCATGTTCTCCTTGTTTGATAGCAATGTGAACAATTTCGTGAGGACCTGAACAATCTCCGCAAGCGTATGCATTGGGGTTGGTCGTTAATTGATCCTCGTTTGTTTTTATATGACCACTGGGAAGTACCTCTATTTCTGCATTTTCTAACGCTAAAGACTCTATATTGGGCTTGCGACCCATGGCGTTGAAGAGGTTTTTTCCAAGAATGGTTCGATTTTCTTTTCCCAAAGTAAGATTTACCGAATAGCCATCTTTAGTAGAATTTATTTGGTTGAATCTACATGCAGTGTAAATCTCAATCCCCTCACTTTCTAAAGCCTTTTTAATTTCCTCAGAAATTGCAGTTGAATATTCTTTAACTAAAAATGAATTTCGCTGTAAAAGTGTAACTTTTGAGCCCAGACGATTTAGAAATTGTGCCAATTCTATAGCAATTACTCCACCACCTAAAACAATCACGCTTTCAGGTAATTTATCAAGGTTCAGTATTTCATCACTTGTCCAATGGGGAGTTTCTCTCAATCCGGGAATGGGTGGAGTTTGAACCGTGGATCCAGTCGATATTATAAATTTGTCCGCTGACAATGGAGTCCCATTTTCCAGAACTATGTTTTGATTGTCTTGGAATTTGGCATTGGATCTAAAAAGAGTAAATCGATCCTCATTCAGCTGATTTTTTCTATATTCAGCAAATTCATTCACAATCATGTTCTTTCGATTTTGCAAACGATCCATTGCCACTTGTGGGTCTTTAATTTTTAATCCAAATTTAGATCCCTGCTTTGCATGCCAAAGGAGTTCTGCAGAGTATATGAGGGTTTTTGAAGGCATGCAGCCTTTTAATATGCAAAGCCCTCCTAGTTCCTTTGCTCCATCGACGATTCCTACTTTTTTATCAAAAGAGGCTGCAGTCCTTGCGGCAGCATATCCTGCTGAGCCGCCTCCAATTATAAGGATATCAAAATGATTATTATTCATGCTTCTAGTAATCTTTAGTTTGGTGACTTTTAGTTTGATCTATTTTAGATTCTGTAGAGAATTATAAGGTTTTAAAGATCAATTTTTTAAATAATCAAATGTATCATTTTCTAAGTGTGAAATTAAAATTATTACTACTACCACTACTCCTGTTAATTTTATCTTTGTGCAATTATACCCGTTTGATAGCTGAATCTCCCTATTCACAGGCTATCAAGATTGTTCAAAGTCAAACGAATGACTCCATTTTAAAATCCTTGGTTAAAGAGGTGACTGAATTCTCTTCAGGGTCTCCCTCGGATGTCTTAGATCGGAAGTTGACCAATTATCTGACCAAGAATCCTAAGAATGCATATGCAAATATATTGTATGGCGTTTATTTAAATAAAATAAACCAACCTAAAAAGGGGCTTCCCTTTTTTTTAAAAGCGGATCGTTTCCTGCCTGAGTCTCCTTTTATTAAAATAGTTCTTGGAGAGTATTACAATTCTCAGGCTGATTTGAGAAATGCTTTTGCTTCTTATCTTCAGGCAATAGAAATCGACCCAAGTAACTCAGAATTGCATTTTCAATTAAGCCTATTTTTGTCTACTAACAGCAAAAAAATTCAAAAAGAAGGAATGCTGAGTCCTTTTCGTTTTAATTGGCAATTAAAATCTGCTCTAGAAGAGGCAGTTCGACTCAATCCTGGTAAAAGTATTTATACGGAAGCTTTAAGTAGATTTGAGAATGGTGAAAAAATACAAACTTCTGAAAAAATAAGTACCTCAGTAAGTTTGATAAATTCAGTCAATACCAAACAAATTGAGTCTTTGCGAGATCAATTGGCATTGTCAAAAGAGCAGCTTTCCCTTGCTATCGCCAATCAGCAATCTGAAAGAGAAGATTCAAAACAGATTTTGGCTGCCTTGGACCAAGAGATTGCAACCCTTAAATTAGCTTTAAATGAAGCTGAAGACAATCGCCGAACTGGAATTGATAACAGTTTGGAGGAAATTAAAAGTTTAGAGAAAGCTTTAGAAAATACCAAAGGCAAACTCCGTTCTCAAACGATGATTGCCAAACAGATAGAAGAGGATTCTGTTTACCAATTGTCTGAACTAAGAATATCCCTTGAGTCTAAACTGCAAGATTCCAAAGAGAAGATAAAAAGACTCAAAAATGAGTTGGTTTCCATTTCAAATGAGAGAGATACCCTATTAAAAGCAAGATCTAGCAATGAATCTGCAAGAGTCGCCAGATTAAAAGGCTTGGTTGCCGAACTTGAAGCTGAAAGAAGAAAAAACAAAGAATTGTCCAGTGCTTATGATGCCATAAGCAAAGAGAGTAATCAGAAAATCAATAATTTTAAAAAGAAACTTCTTGAATTGGATCGAAAGATTGTTGAAGAAATTTCACTTAGAAATTCAGCTGAAGAAAACGCTAAAATCCTTGTTAATGATCTTGAAAAGCAAAATAATCTACTAAACAAAGAGCTAAAACTATCAAAATCAGTAGGAGATGATTCGATTTCGAAGATCGTAAATATTGAAAAACAATTGATTCAAGAAAAAGCAAAATTAGAAAAATTTTATAAATTGAAATTGGCTGAACGGGATTCAGCTTTAGAACAATCCTTACTTAGGGTTGAAGAATTAAAGAAAAAATCACTAGAATACAAAAATTTTAAAAATAATGATCTTGATCTACTGAAAATTCAGTTAGAGGAGTCTAAAAACCAAATGGAAGCCTTAAAAATTGCGGATAAGAAATTTGAAGCAGATGCCTCCAAGCAGATCTCATTTCTTACTTCAACGGTCCGAACACTAGAAATAGAGAAACAGGATTTGATCTCTCGTTTGAAGAATACGTCATCCATAATTATTCGTGACAGTGGAAAAGAATTAGAAGTGGCTCTTCAGAAAAATGTGCAGTTGGAAAAGCAACTTATTTCTGCGCGTAATCAAATTAAAAATTTAAATTCCGCCTCCATTCAACTCAATCAAACAAGCAGTCAGATCGATTTAAGGGATGAAAACTTGCAGCAGTTGATTGACAGTTACGAGAACACTATTTTAAAAGTTCGCGGAGAATTGGAAATTGCAAAAGATAAACTTTTTGAGCACGAGGAAGATTCCGATTTTTTGATTTCATCGCTCGAACGCACCTTATTGAAAGCTAAGAATGAATTGGCAATCAGTCAAACAAGACAGCTTAGAATTCAAGAGCAGAGCGCAGATAAAATTCGAAGTTTAGAACAAAAATTAAAAGCCAGCGGGGAGGCTTTAATTGCAAAGCAAACGATGCATGTTGCTGATTATGCGAAAATGCAGAGAGTCAATACAGAGCTCAGGGACAATATACAACTAATGCAAGAAGTGCATTCTAAAGACCAAGCTTTGATGGATGTAAATAAATTAGAACTCGAAAAAGTTTTAATAAGATTGGAGGAAACGACTAAAAATTTAACCCGAGAAAAAGCAAGTAAGGATCTTTATATCAAAGATGCCGAGAAGTTGGTGAGTGATTTAAAGTCTAAGTTATCGATTGCGGAGAGTAATCTTAGTAAACAGGTATTCCTGGGAAAAAAGAAAACAGTTGAAATGCAAAATCAACTAGAACAATTGAATTCAAGTTTGAAGGATGCCGTTAGATCTCGAGCGTCTCAATCTCGGAAAATTGAGGAAGAGAAAAAACTTTATCAAAACCAAATCGAGGACTTGGAAATCAAGATAAAAGAGTATTCTTTAAAAATGTCGGATTATGAGTCGGCTCTCAACCTTTCTAAAGTGAAATCTAACGAAGATCTATTATCCCTTAAGATGGATCTAAAAAGTAAAGAAGAGGCTTTGGACGCTTTGGATTTAAATCAAAAGGATAAATTAGAGAGCGCATCCAATAGAATCGATGCGCTAACCAAGCAGATTTCAACTTTGCAAAAACAAAATAAAAAGCTTTCTGAGCAAAATGCCAAAGCAGATGCAATCACCAAAAAGCAGACAGATTTTCTTAGAAATCAATTAGAAGAGGCAGAGTCTGAAATGGATCAAATTGTAGCCACTCATAGGAACAAAAATAAAGAGGTTTCTAGATTGATTTCAAAGTTAGAAGATCGTTTGACCAACGAAATGAAAGAAAAGGAAACCATCAGTCAAAAGATTGAAGAACAACAAAAAATATTCGATGTAGAGATTGAAAAAGCGAGATCCATGATGGAGTTGAATATAAAGTCTTTGAAGCAAGAATATGGAAATAAGGTCAAGAATTTTAAAAGCGAAAAAAAGAAGCTTACTGATGAAATTATTTTTCTAGAAAAACAACTCACCACTGCTAAGAACGAATTGGAGACCTTGAGTGAAAAATTGGGGATCAATAATCGTGATTCATCTTCCCAGGTAAAGCTCCTTAAAAATCAGCTGGAAAAGTTACAAAATGCATATGATTCAGCAAAAGAGGAGTACCAAAAAGATCAGGGCAAAGTATTTAAATTTATTCGAGAGTTAGAAAAAGAATTGGTTCTTGCCGAACAAAATTCAATTGTTGCAAGAGAGCAAAGTGCGAAGCTTGTTCAGGATGCAGAAAAAAGAGTCGCAAATTTGACCGTTGAAATCAGTTTTTTAAAGAAATCGACGCAGACCAACTTGAGGGATAGCTCCTCAAGAATAGAAGTCTTAAAAGAAGATTTGAAAAAAACTTCTCTAGACTTATTGAAAGCAAAAAAGCAGATAGATAAATTACAATTAGAGAAGCAAAATACCAATGAAGCGCTCACGAATCGCAAAAATGACAAGAACCTACAGGGTGAGAAAATTAAATCTTTGGAAATTGCGCTTTCCAAAATAGCCGAAAATGAAAGGAAGCAAAGAGTTCGATACGAATCTCAAGAAAAGAAGCAAGCCTTATTGATTCGTGAGCTCGAATCTGAATTAACTATTTTGCAATCTACTCTTAATAACAAAGACGTTTCCCAAGAAAGATTAAATGAGAAATTAAAATCCCTGAATGATAAAGATTTGGCTGAGAGGAATAAGAGTTTAGAGGATATAAAAATTTTAACGGATGAATTGTTCCAGACAAAAGCTGATCTTGCGAGTTCTAGAAAAAAACTCCAGTCATTGGCAACGGAAAATATCTCCTTAAAGAAGCTGCGATCCACTTCTGAAGAAAATCTTAAAGATCATCAGTCTGCTCAGGTAAAAAATTTAAAGGAAAAATTGGTAAATCTTTCTTCTTCCGAGTCTCAGTTGCGAGACCAGATCGATACACTAAATAATAAAAATGACTTTTTAGTCAAAAAGATGGATGAAGAGTTACAAAAACTGAGTGACAAAATTTCTACCAAGGATCTAAGAGAACAAGCGCTAAATAAAAAAATCAGTTTGTTTAAAAAAATCCAAGAAGATTCAGATTTTAGGTATTCAGAAAGCCTTAAAGAAATTTCATTTAAGTTGACGGTCAGTTACAAAGAGTTGGACAAACTTAAAAAACAACTGAAGATTTCTGAGTCAGATAAGGAAAAACTTGAAAAAGCGCTTCTTTCAAGAAAAGAGTTTTCCAGCGAGTCTCATTTCAGCAATATTAAAAAACTTGAAGATGAGCTCTCGAATGTATTGAAAGCCGAATCACTCTTGAGAACCAAATTAGTAGAGCAAGATTCAAAACATTCCAATATGATTGAAGAATTAAAGTTGGAATTAGATCAAATGCGAGGTCTTTTGGTGGGTAAGGAGAAAACAACTCAGGAGGTGGTTAAAAACAAAGAAAGCCAAATAATTGCTCTTTCAAGTGAAATTAAGAAACTAAAAGATAATCTAAAAAAATCTATCTTAATGCTTGATCAATTCAAAATAGAGGCAAAAAATCAAAATGAGGAGTTGATGTCAGAGCTTTTTGAATTTCAAAAAAAGTTGGATGAATCAAAAGAAAAGTCGAAAAAGGAAAAAAATTCTCTAAAAGAAAAGAGAGATGAATATTTATCTCTTTTGGATGAGGCAAATGGTCAGTTGCAGCGTTTGAATATCGATAAAGAAAATCAACAGTCGGATTCAATAAAATTAATCAAACAGCTAGAGCTTGAATTGTCAGACTCCAAAGATGAGTTAAAACTGATTGAGGGGATTGCACGCAGAGAGTTGGCTTCAGCTGAGAAGCAGAAAAAAGAAAACGAAGCCGCAACTGCTAGTAAAATCAAAGGGTTTGAATCTTCGATCATGGATCTTGAAGAACAATTATCGAACTCTAATTCTGAATTGAAGAACAAATATAATTCAAGTTTAGAAGAAGTGAGTAAATTAAAGAAAATGTTAAAGATTCGTTTGGACGAATATGATGAATTGACGGACCGCAATAGCACTTTAAGAAAAGATGCGGACAAAATTGCATTGGGACTTCAAATGGATGTAGAACGTTTAAGAAACCGTGTTAAATCTCTTTTGTCCGAGCTCGTTGATAATAAAGATTCCTCTACAGAAATTATTAAAAAATTGGAGAATGAATTGTATTTTACCAAGCAACAACTGGCTGAGCTTGAGAAAAAAGCGAATTCTATGGAGTCTTTAAAGGTCTTTAAAGAAAAGTATGAGAACCTAGAGGATGCTTATGCAGTTGAAAAATCAAAAATGGAAGACTTCCTAGAAGCTAGCAATCGAAAAAACGACTCTTTATCCGAGGAGCTTAAAACAACTCTTGATAAATTAACACGTTTCGAAAATCTGCTTTCTCAAAATACGATTACAATTGAGACCCAACAATTAGTAATTGCGAATACTGAAAAATTATTGGCTAAAAGAAGTAAGGACTTCAATAATCAGAATGACAATAGGATAAATGTCCTCGAAGAGGAGTTGAAATTAGCAAAAGTTGATTTGAAACATGTCAATGAATCTTCAACTTCGCTGATCCAGAATCTTGAAAAAGAGCTCCTTGCTAAGAATCAGTTGATTAAAAAATTGCAGTTGTTAGTGGTAACTAAGGACAAGCTTTTACAAGAACAGTTGACTTCGTCATTGAATCAGATTGAGGAAATCAAGAAAAGATCCAATGAGGATCTCGAAAATTTGAAATCCCGCCATGCAGCGGATTCCAAAAAACTAAAGGACTCGATTGCGTCTATTCAAAAAAAGTGGACCCTCCAAAATACTGAAAATCAAAGACTCAAGGACGAAATTAAGAACTACACTCACAAAAAATCCCCAAAAGATGCAGAGCGACTGAATAAGTTACTCAAACAAAATGCAGATTCTAAGGAAATTAATGAGAAGCTTAACAATGAATTGATTTCTAAAGTGAAAGAATTGGAGCGTCTGCAATTGGATTACAGGACTTCAATGACCATTTGGTCGGAAGAAAAGGCAAAATTATTAGAATTGACTCAAAAAAGCGAAGAAAGATTCAACCAGTTTAAAAATGACTTCAACTCGAATTCAAAAGCTTTCGAGCTGGAAAAAGCCCAATTTTTCGAAAAAGGCACTCAAAAAACTATAGAACTAAAGAATCAACTCAAAGCAGCAGTTGAAAGGGTTCGTGAAATTCAGGAAAAGTCCGATAAGGGTTTCTCTGAACTTCAGTCGATAAAAGAACAGGAAATCAAGCGATTGATTATCAAGATTGAGAAGTTAAAAAATGAATATGAAAATCTCGATTTTAAAAATCAAGAATCTCAGATTCTATGGGAAAAAGAAAAAAAAGACTTCAAAAAAGCGATTTCTATATTAAAAGGTGATTTAGTTCGGAAGGATTCTTTGTATAAAGAGGCTCTTAATCAGGCGGATGCACTAGAAATAAGTTCTCAGAAAATCAAGCAAGAACAAGAAGAACTATTGAGTGCATTGACCAAAAAGTTCGATGAGAGTCAGTTGCAATTGAAAGCGCAGTTGGAAGAAAGAAAAGAGGCCAAGGATCAGATTCAATCCTTAGAAAAAAAGATTTCCTCCTTAGAGGGATATCAAAGAAAACAGGAAGAATCTTTTGCGAAAGATTTAGCTCGCTTGAAAGTGAATTTAGACAAGCAAAATGCAGCCTACGATCTTTTAATGAAGGAACGGATTGCAAGCGATGAATCCTTAGTTACTACTCAGCTTTCTTATAAGAAAGTTCAGGAGCAAGCTATCAAAAGTGAGACTCAAATCAATGTTTTAACTGAAAAACTGATGAACGCTGCATCGAAATTAGATGATTTCCAAACGGATTGGGCTGACGAAAAAGCGAATATGAATCGGTCGTTGTCCAAGCTCGAGAATGATTTAGAAACAAGAAATGATCTTTATGAAAAGTTGGTTAAAGATTCTGATAAATTGAAGAAAAGTTCCAGAAAGATGTCTGAAGATCAGGAAAGATTGTTGTTTGAATTGGATACTCTCAAAAAGAATTCTAATACGGATCTCGAAGAGTTAAAAAGAATACAACTTCAAGAAACCGAAGTATTGGAAAATTCTATCCAGTCTCTTGAGAAAGAGTTGTCTGATAAACAAATTCAAATCAATAAACTCGAATTAGAAATTGTTCAAGTTTTACAAAATAAAACAAATCAAGACTCCCTTCGTTATCAATCACTGATTGAGGAATTGAATGCCAGCAAATTAATTCAATCGAAGTTGAAGAATGAACTTGCATCTAAGAACAATGAGTTAAAAGAAATCAGCGATGTTTTGGATGCTTCCAAGAAATTATGGTCGCAGGAAAAGACAAAATTACTGAATTTGATAAAAACCAATCAGTTAGAGATGGAACAATCAAAGCAAGTATTTAAAGAAAAAGCAGATCAATGGATTCTTAGAAGGCAGGAACTAAAATCAGAATCTACTGAAAGTATCAATCAATTTAAAGCAAGGCTTAACGAGGCAGTCCAAGAACTTGAAAATGTAAAAGATCAAACGGGTGCGACGCTTTCTAAAATTAAGGGATCGAATGAATTAGAGGTGCAAAGACTAAAAAATATCATTGTTCAATTAGAACAAAAAAAAGTGGATCAAGAATCAAAACTTAAAAATCTTTCCACTGTGATTGCAAAAAAAAGCCAAGATCTGTCGACTCTGGATGTTAAATTCCAAGAATCTCTAGAGGATAAAAAAATTGAAATACAGAAGTTAAGAAATAAGTCCCTTGACAACCAGAATGAGCTTTCCGTTGCCCAGTCAAAGTTTGAAAAATTTCAATCCACCTGGGACAATGAGAGGATTTTACTTGATAAAAGAGATTCAAAATTAAAACAAGAATTAGAAACACAAAGAAATCTTTACAAAGATACATTAAAAAAAGCTCAAAATCTCGAGGAACTTTCTAAAAAAATAAGCAAAGATCAGGATGCTTTTATTGTTCAACTTAAGGACGGCTTTTCTAAGAAGAACGAGAGTAGTTTAAAAAAAATAAACTCCTTACAAGCCAAACAAAAAAAATCTGATGAAATTATAAAAGAATTACAGATTAAACTGGCTTCTGTTCAGACTTTAAAAAACAGGCAAGAAGAGTTTTTTACTTCAGATCTGGATCGCTTAAAAAATGAATTGTCCAATTTAATTGCAAATTCAGAATCCCTAGAAGAGAGGAGAATTGAAAGTGAGCAATCTTTAAATATTTCGAAGAATGAATACACCGATTTAGAGGAGGTTCTAAGAGTTAAAAAGCTTGAATTAGTCGATTTAAATCAACAATTAACTGCCCATAAGAATCGCATCCTATTTTTAGAGGGAGAGTTGACTTCATTGAAAAAGAATGCAGAAGAACTCGAGGCCGAATGGGTTGAGAGTAGTATTAAAACGAAAAAGGATACTCTCAATTTGAAGGAAGCATTCGACAATCATGTTCGTCAATCAGATCTTGAAAAAAAGGAATTGGAAGCTGTTTTGGAGAAACGAGCACAATTACTCGAAAAAATGGGATCTTCATTAATAGAGGCTCAGCAAAACAATAAAATGTTAATGCAAACGAGAGATGTTGAACAATCGGAGATGGAATCTAAATTGGAGTCTGCATTGATGAGAGAAAATACATTAAAATCTCAAGTAGATCTTATTTCAAAGAAACTATCTGAAAAGCAAGAGCAGTTTCATCTCGTCACAAAGAATCTTGAAAGCAAATACGAAGAAGTTTCCAAGAATTATGAGGTAGAACAAAAAGCAAATAAAAAGCAAGATGCAGAATTAGAAAATGTCATTACGAAGTTAAGAGAAGAAATAGCAAATTTACAAAATACCTTAAATCAAGATCGAGTCGAATTTAGTAAAAATTTAGAAAGAGAAAAGTCAGAAATCAACCTTTTGGAAAAAGAATTAGCAAGAGGGGTTGTAGAAAAGAACAAAATTACAGAGTTGATAGAGGAGGAGCGAGCTCTCTCCGAAAGTAAAATAAAAAATCTAACGGATTCTTTGAAAGAGAATTCGAGCAAATATGATGCCCTCGTAGATGAGTCTGAAGAATTGAAACAAAAATATCAGCAATCTATCGATGGACTTGAGTTGGAACTGGATTCTCTTCGCGTGGACATGAAAGAAAGTTTATCTTCGAGCAACACCCAATTGATTCAAGAGACCAAATTAGTGATCCAGTTAAGGGATGATTTGGAGATAGCAAAAGACTCGATTTATGAGAAAACTGCTAGATTTAAAGAGGTTGAAAATAAAAAAAGGTTTTTAGAGGAAAGTTTGATTAAAACCAGAGAGGAGTTGGAAGTCCTTCAGAAAGAATATGAATTGAAATCACTGTCTGATTCCCAAAAAAGTGAGAATTCCATCAAAGAAATCGAGCAACTTGAGGATTTAATTTCTGGATTGACGAATGATTTGGAAAAAACTCAATTGGAATATGAAAAACAGAAAAGCTCCGACTCTGAAAATGTTCGAATACTAAAAAAAGCGCTCGCTTTTCAAGAATTAGAAAGTCAGCGTTTTAAAGAGAAATTAGTCGATTTACGGAAACAATTCACCAATCTGGAGACTATTGAACAAGATAAGAGCGGAGACTCTCTAGAAAAACTAAATGAACTGGAGCTTTTAGTTGCAGACAAAAATAAAGAGTTGGAGCAATTTAAAAAAGAAAGCTTTCTGTCAAAAAAACAACTGAGTGAAGAAGTCAACAATTTACAAAAGGATTTGGAATCCACCGTTTTTGAACTTAAAGAAACTAAAAATCGCATTCTTTCTAAAAAAGCGTCTATTGAAAGTGCGGTTTCAACTTTGGAAACCGACCTAGCAGAGGCAGACAAACAAATTTCTTTGTTAAAAAAAGAAAAGTTAGATGCCATAAATACCGTTACTCAACTTGAAGAACAGTTATTGATTCTTCAAAAAACAGCCTCTGTTTCTGTTTTAAATGAACATCCAGATAAATCAAAGGAGTACGAAACCTTGATGGCAGATATGGAATCCTCCTTGATCCTTGCCAAAAAAGAACTTTCCCTTAAAAATTCGGAATTCTTGGATTTGAAATTAAGTTCAGATAAGATTATCAAAAAACTTAATTCTCAAGTAGTTGTTTTGAAAAATGAAATCCGTTCTAAAAATCGTTCCAAATCGGAGGAGGATTTAAAAGAGCTTATAAAGGCTTTAAATATTAAATTAACCTCCAGTGAAGATACGATCGTTTTACTAACCGATGCTTTTGATTCAGAGCGAAAGGACCTTCAGAGTGAGATGGATCTTTTGAGACGTGAATTAGCCGAGGCTCGCAATCAAATATCCACATCCTCTAGCCCTGATGAATTTGAAAAATTAAGATTTCAAATTGCTGAATTGAAACAAGTTTTAAACTCTAGTCAGAACGAATATAAGAATCTTAAGGAAAAGTATGAATTTGAAGTTCAAGATTATCGTAAACAATTAAAAGTAATTAGAAACAGTAAAAACACCTTAGCTGCCGAGGAGAAAAAATTATTGGAGGAAAAAGTAAAAAGCTTGGAGTCGAATTTATTAGAGATTCAAGAAAGTCTCCAGAGAGAGCTTCTTAAAACAGAAAATGATTATCAAAATCAGTTGTCTGAAACCCGTTCTAAGGTTCAGTCTTTAAACAATGAATTAGAGCGTCTACGTCTTTTAAACAAAGAGGGGAACTCTAGGGATGACAGAATTAATTCTCTGGAAATGAATTTAAAAAAGAATTCACAAAGATTGCAGGAAAAAGAACAAATTCTTTCTTCATTAAGATTGGCTCTAGAGGAGACAGAGCAATCATTGAATGAACTCATCAGTAAAAATAAATCATTGAAAAATGAAAATCAAAAGTTGAATTTGTCTGTAAAGGACGAACAAAGCAGTCGAGAAAAAATCCGTTTAGAACGAGATTTAAAAGATTCGAATGATAAGATTTTAGATTTAAAAACGAGCTTGAGAAAAGCCAAGTCTACCATTGCTTCTTTAGAAGTTGAATCCAAAGAATTGCGACTCAAAGTAACCCAGATTGAAGAGATTGATGATGCTAATGGTCGCAATCTTGCAAAGATGGATTCCTTGCAGAATGAACTCGAGCAAAGCCAATTAGCTGCAAAAAAATTTAATAAGGAAGCGGATATTCTTAGAAAAGAATTGATGGGTGCCTTTAAAAAAATTCTTTCCCTACAGATGACCGTAGAGCGAAGAATGACATTGATCCGTGATATGGAGCAGGACTTAATTCGTTCTCAAGCGAAATCATCGAGTTCTAAAATCATTGAGGATCAACTTTTTGAAATAAAAGAAAAATACGCAAACGTTTCTATAGCAACGGAGCAAATGAAAAAATCTCTGGAATCTGCCGAAAGAGAGGCCAAAGAATTACGGCAGAAGTTGTCCAGTTTACAAAATGATAGCAACTTTAAGGTCAAAGATAGAAACGATAAATTGCTCGATGCCAATCAAACCGTGAGTCGATTAAGCGACCATATTAAAATTTTAGAGGCTGAGCTTGCTAAAAATATCGAACAGAGAAATCTTTCGGATCAAGAAGCTAAAAATTATTTAAGGGATCTACGGCAAGCACAAGTTAAGATTTCTCAATTACAGAAAATTTCGGCTGAGGGCGATACATTGAACGAAAACCTTGTATTGTTGAAGAGGGAGTTGGAATCTCTAAGAACTTCTTTGAGTGATAAAGATGAAACAATAGAAAGGTTGAATGAAGTTTTGGAAGATCGTGCGTTTGAAATAAAAAGACTTTCGGATAATATCGTTTCTTTAAATGATAAAGCCTCCAATTTTAGAAGCCAAAAAGAGGTTGAGCAGCAAAATTTAGATACAATTAAAGTTCAAACGGAGCAAATCTCTCGGTTGCAGAATCGGATGAATAATTTGCAAAGTGAAAATGAGAATTTAAAGATTCTCAATCAAAACATTGCGTTGGAGTCTGATGACACAAACCAACAACTAGGAACGGCAGTTACTAATTTATCTAATTTGCAAAACAATCAATCTATCATGGAAGCTGAGATAAGACGCCTTCAGGAGGAAAGAAAATCTTTAGAAAGGGAAATTTCCCTTTCGGGGCAACCAGTAAACACTGAAGGATCTGATAAAATTTCCTCCCTTGAGATTCGAAATGAGGAATTAAACATTTCTTTGCAGACCTTGAAGGAACAAAAAGCTGATTTGGCTGAAGAGGCTAGAGGTTTAGAGAGTAAATTGATATCCTTGGGTCAAGAAAATGAGTTGCTTTTAATTAAAGTAAATCGCTCTGCTGATAAAATTAATGAATTGATTATTGATAAAAATAAATTGGAGCAGCGCGTTTCAGTGACTTCAAATGCATCTTCTGAAGTGAACAATTTAAAGGGATTGGTTGGAAGATTGCAGGATGAGATTACTCGTCGTAGAAGTGAATTCGCTTCTAAGGAGTCTGAGGTTGTTCGTTTGACAGAGGCACTCTCAGGGATCATTAATCAGAAAGATCAAGCCAACATTAATTTAGAAAGACTGCGTTCAGAAAACAAGCGTTTGCTAGAGTTGGTTTCTAGATTGTCTAGCAGTCAATCTTCCAATAATTCAGCCTCTTCAATCTCACAAATCCCTAAAATTTCAATTAGTAACGATCGATTGTCTTCTCCATTGAACTTTGATTTGAATCCTGAAGAAGATTCTCCCAAAACAATAGCTGCTGATATTGGTTCGAGGACGGTATTAAAAAATGCTCAATTAAAAGTCAATGCTTCCATCAACGGTCCTAGAGGAGTGACTGCGGTTTATTATAAAGAGTTTTTTGTTGTATCTCAGGATCTTGAAAGTTTATTGTCTGACTCTGGAATTCAAGTCCCTTCTGGACGATCGGTGAATTCTATGGCGGATTTATGGAGAAAGTCTTTGAAAAATGGTTTTAGTTACCCGGGGATCGCTGCCAAAATTCGATCCTTTTTGGCATCTAAAAGCGTAGGGCGTGGTAGAACTAATAGCAAAGGGGAGCTCACTATCAAGGATTTATCTGCTGGCAGTTATTTCATCATAGGAGCTACTTCCGCTGGACCAGAGGGAACCGTTTGGTCTCAACCGATTGAGATTCGCTCTGGTTTAAACAACATTCAATTGACTGCTGAAAATCTTGTTTTTGAATAAGAAATTGCATTTAGAGAATGTCCAAATTTAATATTCATCCCTCTGCAATTGTTGAGCCAGGAGCAATTGTTTCAGAGAGTGTTTTAGTGGGTCCTTTTTCAATTATTGAATCTGGTGCGCAGATCGAGGATGGCAGTTCAATAGACAGTCATTGTGTGATTAGGAGAGGATCTAAAATTGGTAAATATTGCAAAATAGACAGTTTTTCTGTTATTGGCGGAGACCCTCAATTTTTAGGATTTATTCAGAGTACCAATTCGGGAGTAATTATTGGAGACAATACTGTTTTGAGGGAGGGAGTGACTGTTCATCGTTCGTGTTATAAGGAAAAGAACACGATTGTTGGTGAAAAGTGTTTGCTTATGGCCAATTCACACGTTGCTCATGATTGTCAGATTGGAGACTCCGTAGTATTAGCAAACGCAGTTCTCTTAGCAGGTCATGTTTTTGTCGGAGACAAAACATTTATTGGGGGAGGTGCAGCCGTTCATCAATTCGCTAGAATAGGTGCGGGCGTAATGGTAGGGGGCCTCACTGTAATTACAAAAGATGTTGCGCCCTATTGTATGGTTACGGGTCGAAATGCTATTAATGGATTGAATTTGATTGGTTTGAAAAGGAGCGGAATCGATAGGAGCACTATCAAACAGTTGAAAGAAGCGTTTAGGTATGTTTTTTCTTCCACGAATACAAAAGTTCTAGCCCAAGATTATTCGAAACATTTAGAGAAATCTGATTTGCACGATGCAATCATTGATTTTTTAAGTTTTTTTAATTCTGGGGAAAGAGGCTTTGCAACATTTATAAGTAGAAAAGATTCTCATTAACCCTATTGAAGTCTCTTGTTTGATTCCAAGAATTTTCTTTATCTTACAAATGGAATCCTTTTTCTAAGTTTCGGTTCTTGATTGCCACTTATCCGCTTAATCTGTAACAGTATATGCTATGTTTTATGATGAAGTAAGAGTTTCTTTGAAGGCCGGCAAAGGTGGAGATGGATGTATGAGTTTCCGTCGTGAAAAATACATTCCTTTTGGAGGTCCTGATGGAGGCAATGGAGGTAAAGGAGGGGATGTTCTGATTCGTGGAGACGAGAATGTTGGAGACTTGAGGACTTTCCATTTTAAGCCTGGCTGGAAGGCGCAAACCGGTGAGGGAGGGAAAGGTAAAAAAATGGTGGGGCGATCAGGAAAAGATTGTCTTTTAAAACTGCCACTAGGATCTCTTGTAATCAATGAGATTACTGGGGAAGTGTTGGCCGAAATCACTGTGCACGGTCAGGAGCAAATTCTTCTACAGGGTGGTGGAGGGGGTCGAGGAAACTCAACTTTTAAATCTTCTATCAATCAGGCACCTAGGCAAACCACTGAAGGAAAAGCTGGCGAAGAACATGATTTTAAATTTATTTTAAAGACAATTGCTGACATTGGACTCGTAGGCTTCCCGAATGCTGGCAAATCTTCTCTTACTCGACTGATCACAACGGCAACTCCAAAAATTGGATCTTATCCTTTTACTACTCTCAATCCATCTGTCGGGATTGTTGATTATCCGGATTTATTTGACCAATTAAAATTGGCTGACATTCCTGGAATTATTGATGGTGCTTCAGAGAACCGTGGTTTGGGAATTCGCTTTTTGAAACATATTGAACGTTGCAGCGTTTTGTTGCTCATTTTAGACATGGCAGGGATTGATGGCAGGTCTCCCGTGGATGATTATGACCAGTTAATCCATGAGTTGGGAAATTATAAGAAAGATCTTTTAAGCAAAAAAATATTTGTTGCCGCTAATAAAATGGATGAGCCTGAAGCCACTGAAAATTTAAAAACTTTTAAAAGGCTCAAACCAGAGGTTCGAATACAACCTATATCTTGTCTCACTGAGGAAGGTTTAGAAGAATTAAAAAACTTATTTTACAAGGAGTGTAAAGCTTGAAGAAAGTTGTTTTAGTCTATTCTGGCGGGATGGATTCATCGGTTCTTTTATATGATTTGATCCATCAAGGGTATCAAGTCTCGACTTTCTCGATTTTTTATGGACAAAAACATCAAAAAGAACTAGCGGTTGCAAAAAAGTTTGCTTCTCTTTTAAGTTTGCAACACAAGTTAGCAGATATTTCAAATCTCTCTGATATTTTTGGAAACACCAGTTTGGTTGCTAATCACTGCGAGATTCCTGATGGTCATTATGAAGAGGAGTCCATGAAGGAGACAGTAGTTCCCAATCGTAATATGATCTTCCTATCTCTTGCAACTGCTTGGGCAATCAGCATTGGTTCCAATAAAATCGCTTATGCAGCTCATTCAGGAGATCATGCCATCTATCCTGACTGTAGAAATGAATTTGCGGATGCGATGAATGAGGCAATCCAATTGTGCGATTGGAATTCTGTTTCTTTAGTTCGACCTTTTGTTGGTTTATCGAAGGCTGAAATTGTAAGAAAAGGAGTTGAATTGGAGGTTCCTCTTGAGCAAACATGGTCTTGTTACAAAGGACTAGATGTTCATTGTGGACAGTGTGGAACTTGCATTGAGCGACGAGAAGCATTTTATTTAGCGGGTGTGGAAGACAAAACGAAGTATAGCTCGTCCGCTCCAAGTTTAAAATTTTTAGTTGCTAACAACTGGCGGGTTTAGTCATGTCTAATCCAAGAAGATATTTTCTTTTTCTTCTCTTATTCACTACTACTTTATATGGAAGGGATTGGACGGATAAAGAGACCTATCGAGTCTTTGATGGAAAATTATTGGGTCTGGATCAGGGAAGATTCAAAATTGAACGGAGTTCTGATAAGAGGTTATTTCTGCTCGAACCCTATCAATTAATTGAAAAGGATGTTGATTATGCTTTGGTTTTATTGAGTGATTTTAAATTATCAGTGCCCAATTATTATGAGGATTGGTCTCGGATTTGGTGGAAAACAAAAAGCCCAGATCAGTGGATTTCTGAGTACAATCGTATTTTAAAGGTTCTTGAATCTGTTTGGAAAAATTCAAAATACAAGTACGCATCTTCTTTCAATGAATTTTATAAATGGGTGGATCATTTATCATGGATGCGATTCTTTTTTTCGATTGAAAAGAGCTTTGATGAAGATCCACTGTTTTTAGATGTATTTAAAGAAATGGGTCAGCTTCCAGAACTTGTACGTATTTTTCTTAATGCCCTGAATTCTAAAGATAATTTTAATCAAGCTTTCAGAGTCTTAGCGGATTTGTATAAGCACAATAAAGAAGGAGTGATTCAATACCCTAAATTAGCAGTCGCCTTAGCGATCGTTTTTGATCAACCATTTCCTAAAAATTGGCCTCATCACCAAGTGAATTCAAATGCGATGCCACAACCTCATTCTACTCATATAGAAAATTTTGACTATTATTTGAACAAAGAGAAAGAACAAGATCTACATTTTTCTTTGTTAAAATTAGGGGTCATGGAGATGAAGCATTTGATTGACCACAAATTACCCACTTCGGAGTTGGAATGGGCTCAAAAAAACGTGAAGCACAAAATCAGTAAATTTGATGATGTATTTTCATCGATCCAATATGACTGGAGTCGATTGGAATTAGGAGTTTTTAATTGGCCTTATGACGATTATCGATTGGAGACCATCATGGATAATGGGGGCATTTGTGTGGATCAAGCTTATTACGCTTCTATTGCGGGGAAAGCGAAAGGAATTCCCACTTTATATTTTAGTGGACAGGGAGCGAATGGAGGACATGCATGGTTCGGATTTTTAAGAAATGAAGGTCGGTGGATCACTGATTGTGGTCAGTACGAATCTCAAAATTACCCAATCGGTGAAGCTTTGGATCCGCAGACTTGGGAGACCATCAATGATCGGGAACTCAAACAAATGAGCGATTCTTTGGGCAGCGAGCAAGAATTTAAAAAGTTAAAACAAATCCTTGATTGGGCTTCTCATATTTCAAATCAAGAGACCTACATAGCGGTGGTTCGTGAGGTGAGAAATAATTATTCAGATTATGTAGAACCTTGGAAGATGGAAGCAGAATTTCTTTCTGAACATGCATCTAAACTGGACCAAGTGGCTTTTTATGAAAGTTGGATAAAACATTTTTCAAAAGAGAAAGATTTGAAAGTATTCGCTCAACAACAGTTAGTCGATTTGTATTCAAAATTAGGTTTAGAAAAAAAAGTTCAGTTCCTTAGAAATTCCATGCTTAGAGAAAATCGTACGAAACGTTTTGACCTTGGAATCGGGGTTGGTGCAGAAATGCTGGCTGAAAAATTGGATACTAAAGATTGGGTTGAAGCTGAAAAAGAGTTTAAATCCTTAATCAGAAAATTTGATGATCAAGGGGGTGGAAATTTATTTTATAAGTTAGTTCGACCCTACTTTTTTGCTTGTTTACTATCAAATGAGCACAAGCAAGCAAAAAGTGGGTTAAAATACGCTTTTTCAAAGATGAATATTGAAAAAGGGAGTATTTTAGATTCGGAGATTCATCGATTGTTTTCTGTTTTGGAGCAAGAATCGGAGTAGTCCTTTAATATCAGTTTTCATGAGCAATCAAATTAAAGAGAATTTATTCAAGAATACTAACACCGCATGGAGTGCTGGGGTGGTAGAGACGATGGTTCAATGCGGTGTTAAAAACGCTATTTTATCTCCCGGATCTCGTTCCTCACCTCTTGTATATGCTCTTGCGGCAAATGATTTGATAGATTCAGTTCCCATATTAGATGAGAGAAGTGCGGGGTTTTTTGCTTTAGGAATTGCCAAGAGAACCCAAAAGCCCGTAGTTCTTGTTTGCACCTCGGGTTCAGCAACCGCAAACTATTTACCTGCTGTAGTCGAAGCAAGTATGAGCCGTGTTCCTCTAATTCTTTTAACGGCAGATCGTCCTCATGAATTACGCGATTGCTTTGCTGGTCAGGCAATTGATCAGAATCAAATTTATGGAAACTATGTTCGATCCTACATAGAACTATCTTTGCCTTCGTGTGATTTAAAATTATTGAAATATATGCGAAACTCGATTCGAAATATGGTTTCTAGCTCGGTATCTAATATTCCTGGACCGGTCCATATCAATGTTCCTTTTCGAGAGCCACTCTTACCGACCGAGGATCAAGAAGTATTGCTGAAACCTAAATTATTCAAAAAGATTTTTCAGGTTTCAATCCCTTCTCCGCTCAATCAATTTGTTGAAAATTCTATTTCAGATTATTCTTCTTTTTTTAATTTTAAAAATGGAGTCATAATATTAGGAAACAATCATGGAGAAGAGGCTCTGCGGCTTCTTAAAATTGTCCTAGAATTGAGTGATAAAACAGCCTGGCCCATTCTCGCAGATGCCACTTCTTCATGCCGAAATTTTGGCAATGAATCTTTATCTGTTATTTGGGCTTACGATTATGCATTGAGAAACTATAATTTTTATAATTTAGAGTTTGTTTTGTTAATCGGGGAATTGCCTACAAGTAAAGTTTTAAGGTCTTGGATTGAGAAGGAAAACCCAGATTTTGGAATTGTTTCCCAGGAATCTGAAAATAGAGACCCATTGCATGTAAATTCATTTCCAGTTTCATTGAAGAAATTAGAAAGAGACGTCAAACAGTTTTCTGCCAAGAAAGACAAGTGTTCCTGGAATTTTCAGTTTTTATCGATTCAAAAAAAATGGGAGAAATATTTACAAATTCAGTTTGAAAAATCAGTCAATATTTTTGAGGGTTTTATTATTAGATCCCTTCTTCCTTACATGGAGAGGGGGAGTCAATTGATGTTTGCAAGCTCAATGCCCGTAAGAGACGGAGAATTTTTTTTACCCAACAATAAAACCTCAGCTCAAGTTTTTGCAAATCGGGGAGCCAATGGAATTGATGGCAATGTTTCGACAGCGATTGGTTTATCCCACAATGCCAAAGTGACTTATCTACTTTGTGGGGATCTTGCTTTTTTGCATGATACCAATGCATTGATGAGTGCAAGAATTTTGGAAGGTCAATTGACGATCTTACTCGTCAACAATGATGGAGGAGCTATCTTTGAGAATTTAGCGGTTTCATCGATGGAGGATCTCTTTGAGGAATACTTTGCAACGCCTCAATCGGTTCAATTTGAACCTCTGATCTCTTCTTATAAAGACTGTTCCTATTGCAGAGTAGAAACTAAAGAGTCCCTTCAGAGGCAATTGAGTATCCCCTCCAAACAGAAGGTAAGAATTATCGAAGTGGTTACAGATCGAAAGAGAGACACCGCTTATAGAAAGTTGTTACTGAATCAAGCTCTATGAAAGCCGTTGTTCAGAGAGTCTTAGAAGCTAAAGTTGAAGTTGCTGGTGTTACCACTGGCTCGATTGGATTGGGACTCCTTGTATATTTGGGGATTGGGAAAAAAGATCTAGAATCAGATGTTCATTTTATGGTAGAAAAAATTGTGGGGCTTCGGATTTTTGATGACGATAGTGGTAAAATGAATCATTCAGTGAAGGATGTGGATGGCGATATTCTTCTTGTAAGTCAATTCACCCTCTATGGATCTGTTAAAAAAGGAAGTCGACCCTCTTTTAATGAGGCTGCAGATCCGAAAAAAGCAAATCACTATTACAATCAGGTCAAAGAACAAATCTCTAAAACTCTCTCCAAAACTTCACAGGCTGGAATATTTGGAGCGAAAATGAAGGTTTGCTCTGAAAATGATGGACCGGTGACTCTTTTGTTGTCCACGGATTGAGCTCATTTTCCTTTAAGCTTCCAATATTTAAAGATCTTTTCTACATTCCCTTGAACTTTTAAGCGCGCTTCTTTTTTTGTCAGTCCACCGAAAAGGTGACTGTTGTAATTGGTCTCCTCATGCCGTATATGAGCTCGCACTGAAAGAGAAATGGCCTCCCTATCAAAGTCTTTAGCAAATGCACTTCTTCCAACTCGTTGAGAATACTTTAAGCAAGCGTGAGCGGAAATAATAAATTCTCTATCTTTTGGACATGAAGGAAAGAGGCAACGGATCTTTTTGGCGAATTGGTGAATAAATTTTTGGTCTAAAACTTCTCTTTTAATAGCCAATTTTTTACTGATATCACCTCTTGATTTTTCATCTTTTATGCACTCGTTCTTTGCCTTATGAAATGCTCTTGCTGCCACGAGAACTCCTTTTCTCTCATTTCTTTTTCTCAGAGAGTTCCATTTATAAACAATGGCCCGTTGACTTGAATATTTATTAGAGCGTCTTGTAATACAAGGATCTCCTGAGGGAACGAAGAGAAGGTTTCCGAGATTACAGCAGGATAAATCTTCAATGGTTCCTTTAACAACTTTAATCAAAGCATTTCCTGGTAATTTTGTCTTACAATTCTTGCAGACTTTTATTACGGGAGGGGACTCCGCAGAGGACTCAATCATCGACTTGCAATCTTTTAAATTTAGAGTTTGCAGTTATTGTATCTCTTTTTTGATCGAGTTGTGTGTTAAATTCAACCATGAGAATGAATTAAAAGATCCACAGGATGGCTTAATTTGCCTGCTTGGGTAATGAGGGTGATCTCAATAAGAGGCTCAAATTATTTTTAAATAAATAGAAAATAAAATTAATACAAGTGATTAGAGGTCTAAAAATGAAGAAGGCAAAGATTAATACAAATTTTTTAAAGAGCCCAATTTGTCATTTTCATAAACACGATCTTTTATTTTTTGAAGGAGTTTTAGATCAAACCCTTTATGGTTGTTGCTTGTAAAAAAAGGCAACCATTTAGGGTTTAAGATTTCTACCTCCACCGTAAGTTCTAAAGAATTGAATGTTTTGGCAATTTCAACAAAACCAGAACTCTCTTTATTAAGCATCCTATAGATTTGGGCCATAAAATCAGAGTCTTCTAAATGCAGAGTCTGATTGAAGTGTGGGAAGTGTCTGTTTGTTTTAACAACTATTTTCTTGTACAGCTGAGATAAAGAACTTCTAAATTCACTTTCGAGACTCATACCTTAAAATTATCAATTATCAGAAGTTTGTAAATGTAATATTCATTTTTTAACAAATTTCTGAATTAAAATAAGAAGCCCCGATTCATGGGCTTCGTTTCAATCACATAAATTATTTTTGACCGATCTCTTTTAACATCTTTTGAAACCATGAAACGGAGGTGTCAAATGCTTTGCCGCCTTCGATTCTTTCAAATTCAATGGCTCGAAGAACATTGTTTTGATTCTCGTCATGCCCAATGACTCCACCCTCTCTTTTCATCGCACATTCAACAGCCAGATCCACGCAGCTTTTTATTAATCGTAGATCCTCAGGATTTGCGGGTGCGGCTCTGGAAAAATAACCGCTCTTTTGAACAAGTACTTTCTCAGCATTGAGTAGTTTACTAAATTGTTTCGCAAACCATTGTCCTGGATTGATAGCATCTAATTTTACGTGTCCAAATGCGTCTTTCGGAATCTTTTCACCACGAGCCTCCATTTCTTTTACTATGCTGCTTACACCAGCGCCTTCACTTAAAAAGATGTTAACAGAATCCTCCTCGTCCATAATATTTTTTAATCGGGATGCTTCCGCTTCAATTTCCAAATCTAATTCTGGAATAAATACGGCATGCACATCACGAGAAATACGGTTCAATCCGATTTCCTCGAGGAACTCCTGATGATCTAACAAAGTCCGATATTCTTTTGCGGTTGCAGCGGTCAAATAACCACAATTTCTACCCATTACTTCATGGATAATCAACATACGAGGATTTGCATTGGATTCCGAAACGATGTTGTTGAAATATTTAGCACCTTCTTCAGCTGCAGTCCAAGCACCAAGGCTTTGTTGAATTGGAATGACGTCATTGTCAATGGTCTTAGGCAATCCAATAACGGTTAGATTATAGTCGTTTTCTTTTAAATAAGCTGCTAAATCGGCTGCGGTTGTATTTGTATCGTCCCCCCCAATCGTGTGCAGAACATCCACTTGGTCTGCAACAAGTTGATCTGCAGCTACTCGAAGCGGATCCTCTTCCTCTTGGACCAAATCTCTTTTGATACAGTCTTGGATATTCGTCAGTTTCACTCTACTATTTCCAATAGGACTCCCTCCAAAATTATGGAGAGCCCCTGCATTTTTACGAACTGCAGTTGTGACTTTAAAGCTATCCCCTAATAACAAGCCTTTGTATCCACTTCTATAGGCAATGATTTCTATGCTCGGATCTATTTCTGTGTATCTTTCGATCAAGCCGCCAACAGCTGATGATAAACAAGGGGCGAGTCCGCCCGCAGTGAGTAGTGCTACTTTTTTTGGTTTCATATATAATTAAAAGGTTCCCCGCACTTGACCTATGTCAGTTCGGTAATATTTGGATGCGTAATCGACTGCATCGACTCCTTGATAGGCTTTTTTTATAGCTTGATCAATATTTTCACCATAAGCGGTTACGCCTAAAACCCTCCCGCCATTCGTGATGACTTGTCCCTCTTTATTCATCAGAGTGCCTGCATGAATAATTTCAACCCCATCGGGAGTTTTATTCTCAGAAATAATGTCCCCTTTAGGGTAAGTATTCGGGTAGCCAGATGCAGCCAAAACCACAATTGCAGAGGCTCCTGATTTTTGGGGTATTATTTCTGGCACCTTCTGACCCTTGGCACATTTGATCATTAAATCTACAGGATCTTGTGCTAACATTGGGAGTAAAACTTGGGTTTCAGGGTCTCCAAAACGAACATTAAATTCTACCACTTTAGGTCCCTCAGTGGTGAGCATTAGTCCAATATAGAGGGTGCCTCGATAGTTGATATGGTCTCTTATAAATCCTTGAATGGTAGGACGAACAATTTCCTCAACAATTCTGTTAAAAAGAGATTTGGGAATATCTCTTGCAGGGGAATAGGCCCCCATGCCTCCAGTGTTTAAACCAGTATCCCCATTCCCGGCTCGCTTGTGGTCTCTGCTGGTAGGAAGCATTGCAAAGTATTCACCAGATACCATAATATGAAATGAAGTTTCTTCTCCATCCATAAATTCTTCGATTACAATTTCAGAGCCACTGTCACCAAAGATCTTTTCATCCATAACCGATCGGACAACTTCTATTGCCTCTTGAATCGATTCGGGTATAAAAACTCCTTTACCAGCTGCCAAACCACTCGCTTTGATTACAGGGGGATGATCCAGTGAGCGTAAGTAATCAATTGCAGAAGTGGAGTCAGAAAATTTTTCGAATGCAGCGGACGGAATCTTGTATTTTTTAAGGAATTCCTTAGTGAAAATTTTACTGCCTTCAAATCTTGCTGCTGATTTATTAGGACCATAAGTTAGAATGCCAACAGCCTCTAGAGCATCCACAGCTCCTTCACAAAGTGGAATTTCAGGTCCAATAATCGCAAAGTCAACGGATTGCTCGATGGCTAACTTGACAATCTCTTGAGGTTCTTCAATTTTAGCGTCGAAACACTCCACTTCTTTTTTCATCCCTCCATTTCCAGGAGCTGCAATGACTGTTTCAACCAATGGGCTTTTCAGGCATGCTTTTACCAACGCATGTTCTCTACCGCCAGATCCAATTATCAATACTTTTTTAAAAATATTAGCCATCTTTAACATATAAATAATTTCAGATCTAACATCCATCCCAAATTTTAAAAATGACGGAGTTTACTCCGTATTTTTCCTTGCGAAATTTATCAGGAAGAATCAAATTGATTTCTATGGGTATCGGAAAAGTAGCACTAGTATCTGTCAGTGATAAAACAGGAATCATTCCTTTTTGCACTGAATTAGTTGAATTGCATGGGTATAAAATCCTATCCACAGGGGGAACTGCTAAAGTTCTTCGAGACAGTGGATTAGAAACAACCGATGTGAGTGAACATACTGGCTTTCCAGAAATGATGGATGGTCGAGTAAAAACCTTGCATCCGAAAATTCATGGAGGGCTTCTTTGTTTAAGAGACAATGAAGATCATTGTGAAAAGGCGGCTGAGCACTCTATCGAAATGATTGATCTAGTGGTAGTTAATCTCTACCCATTTGAGGAAACGGTTGCAAAATTAGAGGTCACTCGCGAAGATGCAATTGAAAACATTGATATAGGGGGTCCCTCAATGTTGAGAAGTGCTGCTAAAAATCACTTGGATGTCACTGTTGTTTGCGATCCGATCGATTACGATCGAGTTCTTTCTCATTTGAACGACGAGCCGGCTCTAAATCGATTGAGAAGGGAATTGGCAATTAAAGTTTTTGATAAAACAAGCGCTTATGATCGAGCCATCACAGAATATTTAAAGAAAGAGGAAGAAGGCCCTGACTTGGCAGAAATGTCTGGATTTTCTGAATGTTTGGAAATTCGATCCACCCGAGTACAAACCCTTAGATATGGAGAAAACCCTCATCAACAAGCGGCTCTTTATGGAAACTTTTTTGAATACTTTAAACAACTTCAAGGGAAAGAGCTTAGTTATAACAATATTATAGATATTTCAGCTGCAGTCTATTTGATCGGTGAATTCGAAGCCCCTTCTCTGGCGATTTTAAAACATACGAATCCTTGTGGAGTTGCTTCTGATTTTTCATTAGAAAAAGCTTGGGATCTTGCGTTTGCAACAGACAATGAAGCGCCCTTTGGTGGAATTATAATTATGAACAATACTTGCGACTTGGAAGTAGCAAATAAGATTCGAGAAATTTTTTGCGAGGTGATCATTGCTCCTAAGTTTTCTGAGGAGGCTTTAAATATTTTTGCAAAGAAAAAAAAGGTGCGTCTCATGGTTGCAAAAACAGGATTTGGAGCAGAGACACTCTCTGAAATTAAAAGTGTTCCTGGAGGATATTTAATCCAAGATCGAGACCATAAAAGGCCCAATCCCTCGACTTTTGAAGTGGTAACTGAAAGGCAACCGACTGATGAAGAGTGGAAGTCATTGCTGTTTGGGTGGAAAGTGGTCAAGCATGTCAAATCCAATGCGATTGTATACACAAAAGGAGAGCAAACTATTGGAGTTGGAGCGGGTCAAATGTCCCGAGTTAACAGTTCTCGTATTGCTATTATGAAGGCAAAGGATGCGGGTTTATCTTTGGATGGAACTTGCGTTGCATCGGATGCGTTTTTTCCATTTGCTGATGGTCTAATCGCTGCTGCTGATGCGGGCGCAACTTGTGCAGTCCAACCCGGTGGAAGTGTAAGAGATAAAGAGGTGATTCAAGCGGCTAATGAAAGAGGGATGGCAATGGTCTTTACTAAAAAAAGGCATTTCAAACATTAAACTTTGAGTTCTATTTCTGTCCTTGGTTTCATGAAGATTAAGAATAAATTTTTGTTTTTTATTCTTTTTGTTAGCGGTTGTTACACAGTCCCAGAAATTGGCCGATCTGCTTTTACTTTAATCCCTGAGGAGACCCTGGTTTCCCAATCTCAACTTGCTTTTGTTCAACTAAAAAAGGACTCGAATATTTCCTACAAT
The DNA here is from genome assembly GCA_913049555.1 of uncultured Opitutia bacterium. Lineage (GTDB taxonomy): Bacteria > Verrucomicrobiota > Verrucomicrobiia > Opitutales > CAJWYM01 > CAJWYM01. The sequence goes on along the minus strand of CAJWYM010000010.1, from coordinate 5,936 downwards.
TCAAATTATAACAATCGAGTGAGAAGGGTTGGCAAAAGAATAACAGAAATAGCTTCGAGAGATTTGGGATATTTGAATTGGGAGTATGTAGTCTTTGAAGATGATTCTCAATTGAATGCTTTTGCTATGCCCGGAGGTAAGATTGGAGTGTACTCTGGGCTTATCAAATTTATTGCCTCGGATGATGAGTTGGCTGCAGTTCTAGGGCACGAAGTTGCTCATGTCGCTGCTCGCCATTCAAATCAACAAGTTTCTCTTCAAATGGGTCTGGCTGCCGCGGGTGCAATTGGTGGTTTTTTGGCAAAAGACATGGATGAGACCACCAAAGAGATTGTGTATGCTTTGTCAGGAGTGGGAGGGCAATTGGGATCCCTAAGATATTCAAGAGCCCATGAAATGGAGGCGGACAATCTTGGGCTGACCTATATGTCGCTGGCGGGTTACAATCCTCAGGCAGCGATTGCATTTTGGCAAAAGATGATTCATCATTCTAAAATGAGAAAAGTTCCTACAATTTTGTCCTCTCATCCGGCGGAACCGGATCGACTTCGTCACCTACAAAGTATTCTACCCAATGCGATGCTTATTTATCAAAACAACCGATACAGATAATGATGTCAGAATCTTTTTCAAATCCCGAGGAATTACTCAAAAAGTATATCTCTTTTCCTAGCATATCCGCGGATTCAAATTATAAAGCAGGCCTTTCAGGGGCTCGAGAATTTGTAGTTCATTTGCTAGAAGAATTAGATTTTCATGTGGAAATCGTTGAAACCCCCTTGCACCCGATAGTTTTGGCCAAGCGTCATGGAGATCCTACTTGGCCCCATATTATTATTTATGGTCACTACGATGTTCAACCAGCAGATCCTTTAAACCTTTGGAGTAGTTCAGCGTTTCATGCAGAGGTTCGCGGCCATCGTCTTTATGGGAGAGGAGCTGCAGACAATAAAGGACCCCAAATTGTTCACTTGTGTGCTCTCGCGAATTTATTGAAGAAACAACCCGATTTGCCTTTGAATATTACTTATTTAATAGAAGGGGAAGAGGAAATTGGAAGTCCGAGTTTTAGCCAATTTTTAAAAGATTATCAGCATGATTTGTCTCGAGCGGATTTTGTTTTAGTTTCGGATACTTGTATACCTAGTGAAGATCAAGTAGTAATCACGACTGGACTGAGAGGTTTGGTTTCATTAGAAGTGGAGTTGACCGGTCCAAAATCAGACTTACATTCTGGATTGCACGGGGGTCCAGTCGTAAATCCAATTCGTGCTCTTGCGGATTTATGTTCTAGTTTACACACCGAAAAGGGACTCGTAAATATTGAAGGTTTTTATGAGGATGTTCTTCCTGTCGAAGACTGGGAGAGAGAGGAGCTTTTAAAGTTTCCAGGTTCCGTAGATGAATACAAAGAATTTTTGGATGTGGATGCTTTCTTTCCTCCAGATGGATATTCTGTCCATGAATCGGTTCGATTTGCACCCACTTTAGAATTCAATGGTTTTGGTGGGGGTTATCAGGGTGAGGGAACAAAGACTGTTATTCCAAGCAAGGCATTTGTCAAAATAAGCTGTAGACTTGTATCGAATCAAGAGAGTAAGAAGATCGAAAAGTTAGTTAAAGAAGCGATTGAATCCAGAGTTCCAGCTGGAATAAGAGCGAATATTAAGGTCCACGGCGAAGGAAATCCTTATGTAGTCATTCCGCCAAATAAACCCAACACGCCTGAGGGTCAGGTTCAAGCTATGGTAGATGCCTTCAAAAGTGCAGAGAAAAGAATTGCTGAAGTTTTTGGAAAGAAGCCCCTTTACTTGCGGGAAGGTGGGAGCGTTCCAATTATTGCAGATCTTAAAGATGTAGCGGGTTTGGATTCGGTTATGATTGGTTTGTTCACGCCCGAGGACAATTTACATGCACCCGATGAAAGTTTTGATCTTAATATTATGAAAAAAGGAATTCTGACTTTTGAAAAAATAATTGGCGATCTTGCTGGCGTTTGATTGAATTCGTGATAGAGAATATGACTCTGTAGATCCTGATTAAAATCCTTTTGAATTTCTGGTGAAAATTGCTTTAATTGCCTCTCCTACCAATATAAATCGATTTTCTCCAGGCTTTATTCCATTCGTTCAAGAGGGTTATGAGTTCTGGCAGATTGATATTTATAGACCTTTGGAGGAAATCACTGAGTTATTAGATCAATGGAAACCGGATGGGATTATCAGTGAATACATACTTGGGTTGACTCGACCTATTTTAGATAAAATTCAGTTGCCTGTGGTTATTTGTCCAAATGATGCAGAGGATTTTAAATATGAAAATTGCAGATATGTGGATGTAAATGATCGAGAAGTCGGATATTCTGTTGCCAGATATTTTTTAAATCAAGGCTACAGGGAGATCGCATTTTACGGCAATAATACTCACTATTCAGAGCAACGACTGAAAGGTTATGAATCTTTTTTAAACACCAAAGGATTGCAGGTTCATAAATTCATTGAAAGGGTAGAGGTCGTTCGCAGGTATACTGAATATTGGCAAGATCATCAATCTACGGCAAGTGAATGGTTGCAGTCTTTACCTAAACCTTGTGCGATTTTTACTGCTCATGATCCTCTAGGTAGATCTCTATTGGAAAGGTGCCGTCAATTGGGAATTAAAATTCCAGATGATTTTGCAGTGATTTCCGCTAATAATGATCCCCTCATTTGTGATTTAGTGAATCCACCTTTGTCGAGTGTTCGAATTCCATGGGCTCAGATTGGGTATCAGGCGACTCAAAACTTGGTCAAAATTTGCAAAAAAAATTTTGATTTTCCTCTTACAACCCTTATTGAACCCTCCCTTATAGAGCATAGGCAATCCTCCGATATGTTGTATATTGACAATCCGGTCTTAGTCCAAGCAGTCTATTTTATTAGGAATAATATTTCCGCTAATTTGAGTGTAGAGGAGGTTGTAAGGCATTGTCGGGTCTCAAGAAGAAGCTTAGAGAAATTGTTCCAATTGTATTTGAAAAAGACTCCAAGAGAAGAAATTGTCCGATTGAAAGTGGAAAGAGCGGAAAGACTTTTACTAGATACAAGTATGCAAATGCCCGAAATTGCAGAAAAATCAGGTTTTAGTTCCGCTGAGAGATTTTCGGTCAGTTTCAAACAAGTCACCCTTTTGACACCGACAGCGTACAGGAAAAAATTTCAAAAAGTGGTTTGAGTGAACAAGGAAATTTTGATTTTTAGACCTTAGACCTTAGACCTTAGACCTTAGACCTTAGACCTTAGACCTGAAAAGAGAGCGATCCTCCTTAAGATTTTGATTGGACTAGCAATTTGCTATTTATTTATGGCTTAAATTCTTTCTTCTTGGATGGTCTTGTTTACGCTTCTAAAAATTTGTTTTAAAGGGCTTCTATTTGAAAGTATTTTCAAGAGTGGAATCTTTTTTTAGTTTGAGATTCTAAGGAAATAAACGGAAACTTTTTTTATGAAAATTTACTTCATGGGAATTGGTGGAACCGCGATGGGAAACGCGGCTATTTTAATGAAAAACCTGGGTCACGACTGCACGGGCTCGGATACCGGAATTTATCCACCGATGTCCTATGCATTAGAGTCAGAAAAAATCCGTTATAGAATTGGCTTTGATGTAGAAAATTTAGTAGTCGAGGAACCCGATCTGGTAGTAGTGGGGAATGTCGTATCAAGGGGAAATCCAGAAATGGAGTGGCTTCTTTGCTCTAGAGCATTTCCCTATGTATCTTTACCTGACTTGCTAGGTAAAGAAATTTTAGAGAATAGAAATTCTGTAGTGATTTGTGGCACTCATGGAAAAACAACTACCACAACTATCAGCGCTTATTTGGCAAATATCAATGGCTTTGATCCCGGTTATTTAATTGGTGGAGTTCCACGTGATTTACCGAAAGGATCTTGCCTTGGGGATTCAAAAGCTCCTTTTTTTATTGAAGGAGATGAGTATGACAGTGCTTTTTTTGATAAACGAAGCAAATTTATTTTGTATCACCCAAATATCCTAGTAATCAATAATATTGAATTTGATCATGCGGACATTTTTCGAGATTTAGAGGATGTTTTAAGAACTTTTCGTCATTTGCTTAAAATTCTACCTGGGACCGGAACTGTTATTGTCAACGCAGACGATGAAAATGTAATGTCCTTGTTTCCAATTGATTGGGCTCCTGTCATCACTGTTGGATGCAGTCCTCATTGTGATGTCCAAATCGCCAGTTTTGTGGAAAACGAAACCGAATCTAGCTTTGAATTATTCTATGATGGCAAGTTGTGGCAATCTGTAAATTGGAAGTTACACGGCTTGTTCAATGCTCGCAATGCTGCAATGGCCTCTGTAGCAACTGCCATTGCTTATTACGACAAGGATTTGTTTTCTTTAAACTTATCTTCACTTTCTAATTTCATAGGAGTAAAAAGGAGACAGGAGGTTTTGATCAATTGCGAGGAGCTCGTTTGTGTTGAAGATTTTGGTCATCACCCAACTGCGATTGAGGGAACCATACATTCTTTAAAAAGTCGCTTTAAAGATTCCGAGTTGATTGTTTGCTTTGAACCTAGAAGCAATACTTCTGTGAAAAACATTTTTCAATCGGAGTTCAGGCGAGCCTTTTTGTCTGCGGATAAAGTTTTGATTGGAACATTGCATCGAGGGAGTTCTATAAAATTGGAACATCGATTGGATCTTGATTTTTTGTGCGCTGAACTTTGTGCATCCAAGGTTGCCGCAAATTTTTTTAATTCCAATGAGTTGTTGCTTGAGCATTTAATCGCTCACAAAAGTCCTCAAAGAAAGATCGTTTGTTTTTTTTCTAATGGATCCTTCGATGGAATTGTTGAAAAATACTGCAAAAGCATCCAATTGTAAAATTGGAGGTTGATCTAAAAGGATATATTTATGAGTATCTTAAGAATGTATAAGGGGCCTTTATATTCTGTTTTTGCTGTATTATTTTCAGTTTTAAACATCCATGCGAATGTTGAGCAAAGAATCGCTACTTCCAATTTGCCAACTCAAGAAATTACGGTTTCAGATCTGCCGAGACCAGAAATTTTGTACCCCGAATTGGAAAGTATTTTAATCAATGCTGGAGATCGGGCTCCTCAAATGATTGAGAATTTGTTGCGTCAAAACATTGCAACGGAGGATTTAAAAATTGCTCGATCTGCCTATTGGCCGAGACTTTCGACAGGTATGTCCTTTGGTGCTAATCGAACTTTTCGCGAAAATGGCCCGACCACGGACAGCATGGGGATGAATGGATCTATTGGTATGTCCAGACCCCTCTATCATTGGGGTGCCGTCCATGCAGGTATTAAAATTGGCGAACTTCAGTACGACCGGAGTGTGAGAATTACTGAGGAGTCTTTTCAAAGTCTCGTTCAAGATTTCCGTTCCAGTTATATGGATCTTGTGATTAATAATTTAAAACTTAGAAACACAAGATTGGAGGAGAATATTTTAAAAGAGGATGCAAAAGTTAAAAAAGGGGATTTCAATGCGGGTAGAATTTCAGCAGAAGAGTATTTGGAGTTTCAAATCACTTTAGAAGAATCTTTTTTGGACATTGAGCGAATTGTTTATGACAACCGGGAAATTACTGATGATTTTGAACATGCCTCCGGGGTGAAAGTCGCGGTTGAGGGATCGAGTGAGGTCCCTCCCTTAAATTTAAGTTTGATTCAGCTTTGGTTGACTGAGTTTAGATTGCCAGGCAACTGGTATGCAGGGACTAGGCAAGTAAACAATCAAATGGATCTTATTGAACAAGAAAAAAACAGGTATGTGGTTATTCGGGCCAATCAAAGACCCAAAGTAAATTTTTCATCCAGTATCTCTCGTGATTTTTCAGACACAATCAACGGAAACAGTGTTCCGACCACCAATGTTTTTGGTGGTTTGGGAGT
>CAJWYM010000009.1 GCA_913049555.1 uncultured Opitutia bacterium | reverse complement strand
CATTCTAAAAAGTGGCCCGTTTTGAACGCTTATAAGTGGACCGTTTTGAAACGCTTAGTGACAGCTGATTTTGTCAAAAAGGAAATTTTGCTTAAAAGATGGCTAATGAAATGAGGATTTTCTAGTTGTCAGGATAAGAATTGATTCAAAACATAAATTTGAAAGTTTGAATCAAAGATTACTCTTATTGCGAATCGAATCGTTTTCTTGAAAACAATCAAGACTCATAAAATCCATCGCAATTTCTTAAGGAAAAAAACACCATCCTTTTCAATAGATGGGTCTATTGAAAATCTTTTTTATCCAAAATTTTAAGAAAACCCAAAGGATTCTTTAATAGAAGCGTTTCGTCCAATAGATTGAATGTGAAATTATGTATCATTCGATTGTAAGGCAGTAATAATGTCCTTAAATGATTGAATTAAAATATCTTAAATAATAATTTATTTTTCATGAAGAATGTAAGAATTGAAGCGAACATTCAAAAAATCGTACAATGAAAGCTCTCATTAGGAGTTGAAAAGAATTTTTACAGTTATAACCTTATCTGTAATATTTAATTCTAAAATTCAAAATTTCTAATTTTATCTGGTATGGTAGAAAGCAATTTTCATCTTTTGCCTCTTTTAGTCTCGATTCATCAATTTGTAACGTTCGCACTTTTTGGATTGATCTGGACAATTCAATTGGTGCATTACCCATCCTTTCATTTTATAAATGAAAATGAATTTAGTAAGTTCGAAAAATTTCATTCAACAAAAATCTCTTGGGTGGTTGCTCCTCTAATGATTGCAGAGCTATTTCTTTCAATAGCTTTCTTATATTTGACAGAATTTTCGCCCTTGTATTCATTTCTTTTTTTGGTGGTTTTATTCATTTGGATATCCACCTTTACTTTGAGCGTTCCGTGTCATAAAAAATTGTCCCTAGGGAAAGACTCACAAACCATTGATCAATTGGTAAAAACCAATTGGATCCGAACCATTCTTTGGTCATTAAAATCTTTAATTCTTTGTCTTTAGTTTAAAATTTTTTTAGGCAATTCAGGTCTTTTTCGTTGAATAAGCTCAAAAAAACCGACAACTCATTAAGAATTGTCGGCTCGGGTGATAAATAATTGAAAACTATTTGCTGATTATAATGCCCTTCATCATTGCATAATGACCTGGGAATGAACAAATGAATGGGTATTCACCTTTAGAAAGTGTGAAAGTAATTTCATCAGATTCATTAGGACCCAAGATCTTGGTGTGGGCAATTACGTCGCTTTTATTGGAATCTTGGGGGATATAAGCGCTTGCCGCAGCTGTCATTGCTGCCATCCCAAATTTGTTGATGTCCGTTCCAGCTTTTAGAATTACCAAATTGTGGCCCATAGCGCTCTTAGGCATCTGACCCACGTTTTTGAGTAATAATTTGTTTTCGGAACCAGCTTCAACTGTAATTTCGGAAACATTGAATTTCATTGTATCGTCGGAAGTTACAACGATTTGCTTACCGAAGCAGATCGATGTTAAAAGGAGCGATAATAGGATTGTTGTTTTTTTCATAATATTTACCATAAATTATTAGAATACATACTTCATTAAATTATTCAAAATAAATAATATTAAATTTTAATCAATCCAAATACTATTCAATTTTTGTCTTCTATCTTAATTTAAAGTTAAAAATGATTCATTTGCTTATCAAAAAGGGGTCACGTTGGAAATTTACAATATACTACCTGTCCATTGCATAATTACTCAAAAAACTTTTCCGTTTCTGAATAAGAACCCTTGTTCTATTTTGCAGTAAAGCCCTTTTTAATGAGAAATCATTGGTTAAATAAATTTACAAGAGGGGTCGTTGATTGTATTTTCAAATTTTCATGACTCGTTCAACCATCTCCTAAGCCAAAAAATCTTATGTTTCAATTTCTAGTAATTCTTTTTATATGTATCATTCCCTCTTTATCCTACGGAATCCAAAAAACAAAAGTATTCATACTATCGGGTCAATCCAATTGCGCAGGGGGAGGAAATGGAGAGCTCTTGGAAGAAAAATACAAAATCAACGACCCAGGAATTCAACAATTCACTCAAATTCAAGGAACAAGAGCTTGGAGACCTCTCGCTCCCTACCCTCGCATAGCTGAGAAATTTGGAATCGATAAACTTGCCTTTGGTCCAGAGCTTGTTTTCGGTAGAGAGCTTCGGTCTCACTATCCAAAGCAGCAATTCGCTATTATTAAACAAGCGAAAGGGGGGACTTCTGTAGTTGCCTGGGATAAAGATTATAAAAGTGAAGATTGGCTCAAAAATATGATCTTGGCTGGTCATGATCCAGAGGGGAAACGCAAGCGAGATCCACTCTATCCAGTGCTTCTAAATACAGTCAAAGAAGGGTTGTCTCAGTTAAAAGATCCCTATGAGATCTGCGGTTTTTTGTGGTTTCAAAATGAAAGAGACTCTCACCATATAAAGACAGCCGTTGAATGGTCTAAAAGAGTGATTGAACTAGCCCATCATTTATTTGAGGACATTGGAGCTTCTAAAGATTTACCCATTTATATCATGGAGCCTCACTATTTTTCCAAAAGAATAGAAACTCCTTACACGGAACAGCTGATGGAACAAATCAAAATCCTGACACACGAAAGTACCGAGACAACCGCCGAACGTTTACAATCGGCAATGGGGCTCTCCAATATCAGCCAAGAAGAATTTAAGGAATTATACATGAAGGCAGTTGGTAGAAACCTCTCTTCATTGACTCAATTTCATATAACGGGTCAGATGCGATCAAAACTTATTGAGACTTTGGAACAAAGACCAAAAACCTTTATGATTGAAGTCGATGATCTTCCCACTTATGAAGGGATTCATTTTACTTCTGAAGGTCAGACTAGGATTGGAAAACGCTTATTCCAAGCCTATCAAAAAACATTTTAAGTAAAAGAAGGGTTCTTACTTTGTATAGAACTTCATAAGATTTTAAGCGAGCTAGGTCTCCTTGAAGCCCTGAAATGAAAATTGTAAACAACGTATGGAATTGTAAGTTAAAAACGTTTCTATGGATATGGGTGCCATTAGGATTTAAATGGAGGGTTCTTTTTGGTTGTAATTCCAAAGAAATCCCCTCCTTTAAGCTTTTCATCGTCTGTATTCCATACAATCTTTTTATCCTTTCGCTCCATCAAAGGGATATGCTTGGAGCATTGAATGTAAGCCTCTTCAATCTCTACTAAAACCCACCTTTCGGCAAGCGGATCTTCGAACTTCTCTATTTTTTCAACAATTTCTGCTTTTCCGTTGATATGAAGTCCCACCGTGGTTCTATAAAAGTCGACCATCAACAATCCAATATGTGGATTTTCAGCGATATTCCCTAAGCTGGCATACACACCATTTCCACGATACTCAGGATAGGCAATTCGTTTTTCATCCAGAATTTTTAAAAACCCAGGATTTCCCACCCGAATCGAACTATCACAATTGCCCGAATTGTCCGCAGTGCTTATAAACATCATATCCATATGAGCAATAAAGTCAGTCATACGATTGTTGAGATGATCTAAAACCTGTCTTTTATAGAAATTATTAGCACGAGACGTAGTCCCATAATCTTTTTGTAATTTTTTTTCCAAACTCATAAATTTACACGGGGGTTTTCAGTAAATCTCATAAAGTTTCAAATTATCTTAATTTCAAACAATGGTCAAACTCGAAGAGGATCCGTCCTTAACCTTGGGTACTTTTTAAAATAAAGAACAGTATTAGAGTTGAAAATCTGAGGATCAAAAAAATCAATTCAAAGCTCAGAATTATTTTGCTTTGAATTTGGAGTACCCTCTAAAAACCAATATAAAAACAATTCCAATCACAAAAAAATAAGTCCCAGCTTCTGGAACGGCCTCATAATTCAGATAAAGTGCATTTCCACTTTTAGTAAGACTCCAATGGTACCACCAATTTCCTCCATCGGTCCAATGAGAACTGTCCAAATTGAAATAAGATTCATCAAAATTTAACAGGCTTCCTGCCTCAAGAATTTTGTAGGATTGATTGTATCCTGGGGATTTTCCAAAGTTAATTCCGGTGGATCCTATATTTTCTATTTTGATAGTAAATCCGCCAGAGCTCAAAGAACCAAAATCAAGGGTTCCGGAAAAACTCATAGAATCCCACTTAGTTCCAGCGTTAGAATCAACGCCTCCAGCAGTAGTATCACTAATTTCCCAAACATAGCTGGAGCCATCATTAAAAGAAGAGGTGCCCGTTCCTTGGAAGTTAAGAATTCCAATTGAATCGGTACCATTTCCAACGGAAAGAGTGCCAGAATTGACCTGAATGTCTCCACTTGCTCCAACCTTTTTGATGATTCCAGTTCCCGAGAGTGTTCCTCCATCAACGATCACATCACTGATCCATTCCCCATTGATTCTGAGTTCCCCCTCCCTGATTGTTGTGGTAGTGACGGTCGCAGTATTGACACCACTTATAATAAAGGTGGAAGAATCATTTTTGATCCAATTGGAAGTACTCCCAGAAACAACACCGCTGAGGTTCATCAATCCCGATCCTGTTCCCTCTATTGTAAGGTCCTCTCCTAAGACTAGGTTTGTCTGGATCGTATGGTCATTGTCATCATTTTGAACGATCTTGGCATTTTGTCCTGGGTTTGAATTATTCAATGTAAAAGCACTGTTGTTAGAGGAACTGATAGTAAAGGACTGAGAGGCATCCGAATCCATTTCTATAACTGCAAGTGTGTAATCACTGTCTAAATCCACAGTTGTATTCGTATTTCCACTAAACTTTATATAAGAGGTCGTGGAACTTGCTGGATTGGCATCGGTGGCCCAATTAGTGGCCGTATTGAAATCTGTATTTGAGCTCCCGTCCCAAGTAGCATTTGCCGTAAACGGGACAATAGAATCCCAAGTTCCAGAGTAACTGCCGACACTTTGATTTGTGGATCCCGTAGAGGCACCTGCAATGTATCCCTCAAACTGAATATTTTCCAAGAAATCGGTATCTACATTGTGCCCATTACTGACAGCAAATACATCGCTTCCCAATTCATAATTTTTAATAGTCAAGGTTCCATCAGGGTCATTGTCATCATTACTGAAGAGGAAATAATTGGCGGTTCCAGTTGAACCAAAGTCTAAGATACTGTCTGAATTTATTGAAATTAGATTTACTTTTTCAGAATAAGAACCAGACAAATTGACGGTTCCTTGAGAACCACCTACAGCCCCAAAACTCAAATTTTTATTGTCATGGATTTGATTCGATGCTTGATAAGTTAGGGTAACCGCTCCTCTTGAAGTGGCGACTTGAACATTTCCAGAATTAATATTCACAGATTCAGAGCTATTTTTATTTGCAATATAGTTGCCCTCTTGAAATTGAAAAATCCCCGTATGCGAGTTGGTCGAATTGCCAGAGAATCGAACAGGACCATCGGTTTCCGATCTCCATGAAACACTTTTTCCTGCATGACTGCCACCGTCTTGAAGAACCCCCGAGAATTCAATGATGTCGCCGCCCGACTGATCAAACTCAAGCACTGTTCCTGAAGATTCAGAAAAAGTAATCGCTCCGGCGATGGTTGCAGATTGCCCTCCGAACCTAGTCGCATCTTGAATGTCAAAGGCATTGCCCAATGAAGTTCCATCTGTATTGAACCTGAGTCCATTCCATGAATTGGCAGTATCCAAGGTGACAGTCCCAGTTCCCAATGCATCGTTGCTCCCAATGAATAGCAGACCATTGCTTACAATCGTTCCCCCACTGTAAGAGTTATTGCCTGAAAGGGTTAGATTGGAAGTGCCCGACTTGTTTAAATTTGCAGTCCCTGAGAGATTCAATTCGATAGAATTCGCTCCACTGCTACCACTGACCAAAATATTACTTCCACCGACAGTCAAAGTATCCGCAGAACCCCCATCGGTCTTTAATGTAAACCCTCCACCAGATAAATTTAAGCCCCCAACCGAACGATCGATTGATAAAGTGGGCTGATTGGAGGGGTTGGTAGATGAGAAAATCACTACATCTGCGCTCAAATCATTGATAGGCACCGAACCTCCCCAATTTACAGAAGTTTCAAAATTCGTTCCAGAATCCGACCAAGTTACATCGGCTCCATAAATCTCTAAAATTAGAAAAAAGACGCTAAAAAGGATCAATAAAATTTTAAGAGTTCGGGGCTTCATGAAAAAATAGTAATAAGTTAATATAATATTACTATATATACACATTCTAGGTTTGTGTCAATAGGACAATAAGAAAATTTCCCTTCTCATCCAGAAATTAAATCTAGAGAGAACCCATAAACCTAAGTTTCAAAGATCCGTTAAAAACTAATAAAAAAGAGAACCTTAATAGATGAGTTTTAAAAATAAATGAGATGAAAATTTAAAGAGGCCTCTTTTGTATATTCCTCCTCGGGCACTCATCTAAACTTTCTGTAATTTAGATAAAAATTACCATATTTGTAAAAATTTAAGGGTCGACTGAAGCGTTTTCTTTCACCTGCATCGTATTCAACAATGAACTGCCCATCTTTTCCATATCTGATAAAATTCCCTGCACCTTACGAGTCAGTAAAGAGTGAATTATCAACGCGGGTATCGCTGAAACCAGACCATATTTTGTCGTAACCAAAGCTTCCGAAATCCCTCCAGCAAGATTCCCCATATCAGAGGAACCAAACAGCATAATCTGTTTGAACGTCTCAATCATACCAGTAACGGTTCCTAATAAACCCAGTAAAGGAGCAGTAGCCATAGTAATAGCAATCAAAGGTAGAAACCGCTCTAGAGAAGATTGAGCTTCTAAGAGACGTTCATAGAGAATCTCTTCAATCAACTCTTTTCTTTCTCCAGAGTATTTTACAAAAGTTTGAAGCATTTCGCCAATCGGTCCTTTAATCTTGAGAACTTCTAGCTGCTCGAGCGTATTTCTATCCCCTTTTTGAAGATTTTCGGAGAGTTCTTTAAGCTGAGCCAAAGAAGGTCTCCGGACCGTATAAATCTGGAAAAATTTTGAAATTGCAACTAAAACAGACAACAAGGCGAAAAATAAAATTGGAAAAATCCAGAGGCCCCCTTTTTCAATTTCATCCAACCAATTACTCTCTATTCGAGAAATCTCAATTGCATTGTAAAGGGTTGGGTCAAAATAGAGCCAGCCCTGTTTTGTAGATACAACCTCTTGAATTTCAGCCTCCTTCATTTTCGGTTTTGGCAAAATCACCCTTGCTCGATAATTCTGAGTAGAATCTATAAGACCCGCACCTTTATCATTCAGCGGTTTGAAAAAAGCATAAGGCCCCACTTGAACAAAATTACCGGTAGCTTCCAAACCATTTTGAAGGATGGCTTTATTTTGATAAGAATAGCCACCGAACAGATTAAAAGAACGATCCATAATGGAATCTAAAAACAAGAATCCTTGAGCAATGTCTTGAACTTTCAGTTCTACATCCTCTTCATTTTTAAAGGAAAGCAAAGCAGTCATTTGCTCTTGGTAGAGAGACTTTTCCCCCACTGGAACTTCTCTATGAAAAGAAGAGCTGTAGTCTTTTAGCAGGTTTTCTATAAACTCAACGGAACTTTGCAAATCCTCCATTTCCTGTTTCATATCCTCATAACTCAGAGAAACTCCATCTCTCTGCAAACCTAGCTGTTTTGCTGAGTCTCTCAATGTCTGATTCTCTGATTCAAGACTTAAGAGTTGGCGTGACAAGCCAGTTTTCTCCCTTTGAATAACAGACTCAACGGCCTTATAGTTGGCTTTACTATCGGCTAAATCAAGGTCAATAGAAGTATTTACCGTCGAGTAAAACTGATCTGGATCCGATTTTAAATCTTGGCTCCAAGCAGAAGCATTTGAAAGCACGAGCAATAGAAATAATAAAAGCCGATTCCTCAAAGGTCGTTTTCTAATCCTCATATCTTAAAGACTCCTCAATCGTGCTGAGTTGATATGGCAAACGAACAAAATCAGCAGGATCAATTCCTTGATAAATTTCTATAAATTTTGAAACCTCTTGGATCAACCCATTTCTTTTGTGGTATTTCCACCCCTCGGAATCAACGACCCCAAAGCCAGCATTTTGCCTAGATTCATCTATAAAATAAGCAGCTCCCAATCCTAGGTAAATGACAGAATAGACACGACTTGTTGCGCCATCTACTGAGATCAATTGTTGGTGAAGAGAAACGGTATTATTAAAGCGATCTACATCCTTCATAATACTAAGCACACCCATAAAACGCTCTCCGATTTGATCGATTGGAATTCTTTCATTCTGAAGCGATTGAAGACGCGTGACTTGAGGCATAATTTGCTCATACAAGGGCGTTGGAATCCATGGAAGCATCTGGGCACATCGAAGTTCTAAATTCCTAATTTTTGGAGCTAAGGATCTTAAAGAATCAAACAAAAGCTCTCGATTTCTGGCAAGAGATCCTCTTTCCTTTCTAGACCTAGAAAGGTAGTCAGTAGCCTCAGAAATTTGTATTCGCAGTTTTTTATTATCCTCCACTAGCAATGCAATTTCATCTTGCATTAAAATCTTTCGCCCTTTCCAATCGGACTCTGATTTAGCAGCCGCTTGCTCCAATTGAATCCAACTTCGGATTTTTTCTCGAACAATTTCCAAACGCTCAATATTGTTGGCTCCCAATAAGAACGACTGAACGAAAAAGAAACCCAGAAAGAGGACTAAATATTTACGGATCGATGCATTCATTTGTTTCGATTATATCTCTTTTAGCAATCGTAAGGCTAGAGAAAAAGACTTCCAATACCTGGGAATGTATACCCTAGGACTTTTAATACATCGGATCAGCCATCCCAAATAAAATTTATCTGCCCATGATGGGATAGAAACTTGAACCCCAGATAAAAATGCCAATGCTGCACCAGTGCATAGAATAGAGGGTTTATAAGACAAATTCGTAATTAAGTAATGTCCTAATTTCTCTTGAACGCCTCCTCCGATATTAATCACGACTGTTTTGGGTCTTTCTGATTCTAAAATCTCTAATAATGGTCTGTCTTCTAGCTTTCCCCTACGATTGTAAAAAGGGGCTAAGTAGGATTGGGAGGCATCCACAAAATGAGATTTTGATTTCAACCATTTTTGGTTCTCTTCCATGTCATACAATCGGGGCATTATCCAAAAACTAGAATCCGCATCCAAGAAATCATTTTCAAGAAAGAACTTTAGAAATTTCAAACCAGAGATTCGCTTCAATTTAGACTTCTTGTGTAATAAATTCCAGAGCAAAACCATGTATCCACTGTCAGGAAGCACATAATCTGCCTGCAATAAGGCATCCCGATAAGAAGGGTCTTCGGGGAAATCTTGAGCCAAACCCGGCCCACTAGGTGCCACTAATAGTCCACCCTCTTGAACCAATTGCTCACAAATCGTTTTTAAGTCCGCTTGTATGTAGGAAACTCCTAAAATAACTTGTCTGTCAAACATGTCTCAAAAGAAAATTTATCCATCTAAAGGAATCCCTAGAGCTTCTTTGCAAGGCTTAAAATGGAGTTTAGCATAGTCTCCCAAAGAACGGGGTCCGTGTTTAGAAATAATTTCTGCTATTTGCTCTCGGACCTTCTTACTAGCTCCTTTTGAAAGTTCCAAACCACACTTTTCTGAAAGTCGATCCATCTGCTCAACATAAACAGCCCTAGCTAGAATCGAAGCCGCTGCCACTACAGGATCTGATTCTGCTTTCGTTTGCATACGCAAATTAAAACCTGGAGCATTGAACTGGCGTTGAACAAGAGGTTGTTTTGAAAACTGATCTAACAGAGCCCAAGGGACTTTCTTTCGATTGTAGGCATCCTCAAGAGCTTTTGCATGAAACCAAGCTAACATTCGATTTAAATTCCCAATTTTTTCATAAAATTGGTTGTATTTAGGCATATGGGCGTAGCCTGTCTTATAAACAACTCCCTTTGTAGAGGATATGATTTTTGCCAAATTCTTTATTTTGCGATCGCTGTTTACATTTTTACTGTCTCTAATTCCCTGATCTATCCATTCCCGAATCATAGAACCTTCTGCAATGACTGTACAAACAACCAAAGGACCAAAAACATCTCCTTTTCCGCTTTCATCCATACCAGCATGATCTTCAAACCAACTGGGATGAAGGATCTCATCATATCCCAACTCAGGTGCCAGAGTAATTTGGGCCTCAATGATATCTTGAACAAAAGTTTCAGTATTTTTACCTTGAACGACTAATTTGCCACTTTTATAGCCAACAACATTTACTTTATCTCCTTTGTAGGCAAATAGACTGTAGGCTACCTCATAATGATTCCAACCTTTAGAATGGAGTAATTCTCCAAGAGTTTCCAATTGATCCATGGAAAGTTTCTTGGAGTAAATTGTTGTCTTTTTTGGCTCCTTCAGTTTGGTTTTGCTAGCCATCTGTTCACACGGATAATTCGATCCAAAATCTAATCTTTCGATTCTTTCAAATCGATCTTCTTTTGACCCACACGAACCCCCTTCAAATGATTCATCAATTCTTTAGGCATCCCAGATGGAAGATCGACAAGTGTGTAGGACTTATTCAATTTAACATTTCTAATGTATTGGCTCTCTAATCCCGCTTCATTTGCAAGCGCACCGACAATATTTCCAACTTGAATGTCATCCATTTTTCCAACCGCCAAGCGATAAGTCGTGTAATCATAGTCTTCTCCACCCCCAAATTCTTTGGTTTTTCTGGAACGCTTTGGATCCGAATCACGATCATTTCTACCTTTTTTACGATCCCGATCTCTTTCTCTGCCTGAGTCTCTGTCGCGACCCCGATCTCTATCCCTGCCTCGATCTCTATCTCTACCCCGATCTTCTCCCTTCTTATTCGAGGGCAATTTAAGATCCGGACCTTTTGGTATTTGTAAAGGTTGGTCCTCTTGTGCCAAATAAAGTAAAGCGGGTGCTAATTCTTCAACACTCATGTTCATTTCCTCGCTCAAACGATAGGCACATTTTGTGAAGTACCCAATATTCTGATGAGAAAATACATCCACTACTTTTTCCTTAAAGCGCTCCATTCTACGAAGCTCTACATCCTCAGAGGTGGGAAGAACCATGGGCTCAATCTTCTGACCAATCGATTTTTCAATCATAGAAAGCATCCGTCCCTCACGAGGGGTTACAAATAAAATTGCACGACCTTCTCTACCAGCCCTGCCGGTTCTTCCAATGCGGTGAACATAAGGCTCAGGGTCTTGAGGAATGTCATAGTTGATAACCAGTGAAAGTCGATCTACATCCAAGCCCCTAGCTGCAACATCCGTGGCAACAACCATATCCAACTTACTGGTTTTTAATTGTCGAATGGTTCTCTCACGAGCCACTTGATTCATATCTCCATTCAAGGCAGCAGCTGAAAAACCACGAGCTTCTAACTTTTCAGCCACTTCCAGTGTAGCAGATTTTGTTCTGGTAAAAATAAGAACACCATCAAAATCAATTGCTTCCAAAATACGAGTCAAAACATCTACTTTTTGACTATGATTGACTCGGATAAAACTTTGATCAATTTTCTCAACGGTTGTTGTTTTAGCCTGGATTTTTATTTCCTCAGGATCTTTAAGATACTTGGTTGCAATCCTTTTCACCTGCTTGGGCATCGTGGCTGAAAACATGGCGATTTGACAAGTGGGTGGAACATTCGCAACCACTTTTTCAACATCCTCAATGAATCCCATTTTCAACATTTCATCGGCTTCATCTAGAACAAAAGCGGCCAACTCATCTACCTTAAGAGTGCCCCGATCCATATGGTCCAAGACTCTACCAGGAGTGCCCACAATCACTTGAGCGCCTCTTCTCAATCCCTTCAATTGAAGGCTATAACTCTGTCCGCCATAGACGGGTAGCACTAAAAATCCCTTCTTTTTCTTAGAGTATTGTTGGAAAGATTCAGATACTTGGATCGCAAGCTCCCGGGTTGGAGCCAGCACGAGTACTTGAGGGTGCTTCTTTTGAACCTCTACTTTATCCAATAAAGGAAGGGCAAAGGCAGCGGTTTTACCAGTTCCCGTTTGGGCTTGACCAATAATATCCTTCCCTTCTACAAGTGGGGGTATTGCTTTTGCTTGTATGGGTGATGGGGTCACATAATCCATATCGGCCAATGCATCTAAAATTTCTTCGGACAATTCAAGTTCAGAAAAAGAATCAATCATAATGTTCTTGGATCAATAATAGGACCCTTCTATTTTGTTAAAATAATAAAATCCTACAATAGGTCTGGAGGTCTAAATAGCAACAATACTTTGCAATTAAACAAGATCTGTCATTTTAACGAGCGTTCACCCAAAACAATTACCTTAAAAAAAGTCTATCTAATTTAAGATTTGAGTTGTGGTTAAAAGTTCAAGCACACGCAATCCATTTTTAAGCTAAATTCTCAAAATCATAGCGAATATGATAGAAAAATTTAATATCGGGATGATTGTTGAACCCTTTCAAGATTAAGACCCGATTTTACAAGAATCAATATAAAGGCTGAAAAC
This sequence comes from uncultured Opitutia bacterium, assembly GCA_913049555.1. Lineage (GTDB taxonomy): Bacteria > Verrucomicrobiota > Verrucomicrobiia > Opitutales > CAJWYM01 > CAJWYM01. Next base: position 49,279 of record CAJWYM010000009.1, on the reverse strand, counting down.
CAAAAAATTACAAAATCTAAGAGAGGGAGAGAACGGGAGGTTTGTTTATAGAAGAAACTCTAGAATACTTATAATGCTGTATGCTAAGAATGATTGAAATAAACAAGGTCAATAATAACAAAGGCATTTGAGAAAAATCAGGATTTTTCATTTCACCAATCAAATGCAATAAATGAGAAATTGAATACAATATGGAAATCAAAAAAAGTCCGATACGAATGAATTTATGGTTGAAAAAAACCAATAAAAGAATCCATATCATAGGCAAATGATAGAAAACATTTCTAATCAAATGAGTTCCGAATGGAACAATCCCAGTGGCATCCGGTCTAGCCAGGTCTTTACCATAAAAAATTCCACTTACATGATAATTGAAATGGAGGATCATCGCAACGATCAAAAGAAGCCATAAAATGATACAACGTAGAGGATTCTGTATACCCATACCATAATAAGTTAAAACTTGTGCAGTTTTTATCAACTATAATTGTCCTCAAAAAACAGAAGTCCAACCTCCTTTAAATACTTAAAATATCGGAAACAGAATCGTCTATTCGTCCTCGGATAAGATTTTTTCCATGACTTCCAAAATATGAGATGCAAGTTCCCCACTTGCTTGGTGAAGAACCCCTTTTTCTATAGAATTCACCATATCTGAAACTCCTAAGCCTCGGCTATTCTCATCGAAAGAATTGACAAGATTTAAAGTTTTTTTCTCTTTATTCTCATCGATCAAAAGGACTTTTCCACCAAAAGTGTTTGGGTCAGGAACTTCCAAGGCCCCCTTGGTTCCATGGACTGAAATTTTCGGCATTGAAGGATTCGGGTGAGCATCAAACGAGGTGACTATCGTTCCAATCACTCCAGATTCAAACTCGAGCAATGAAGTGGTATGAGTAGGAATTTCTACTGGAATGATTGTTCCATTTTTTGCTTGGCTGGTGATGGTTCTTTGCTCAAAAGTTTTGCGATTGAATGCTTTTACATTTTTGATTTTACCAAACATAGCCACCATAGCTGTCAAATAGTAGGGACCCATATCCAACAAAGGACCTCCACCCTTTTGATAATAAAATTCTGGATTTGGGTGCCAACCCTCGTGTCCTCTACAGATCATTTGTCCAGTTACAGAGACGACTTGTCCGATTTTTCCTGATTGAATTGCATCGATGGCCGTTTGCAAACCAGCTCCTAGAAAAGTATCTGGAGCACAACCTATTTGAACTCCAGATTTAAGAGCTTCTACCAATAGGTGTTTCGATTCTTTTGCACACAAAGCCATCGGCTTTTCTGAGTAGTGATGCTTCCCTGCATGAATGACTTGAAGTGCAATCGGATAATGAGCTTGGGGGATGGTTAAATTAACCACCAATTCTACCTCTGAACTTGCAATCAAATCTTGGACGTCCATGACTTGGACTCTAGAAAAAGCATCGGCTGATTTTTTCGCTCTCTCTAAATCCAAGTCTGCACAAGCAATCAAATCTAATTGAGGCCAAATTCCACTGGTCAGATTTTTAAAATAAATGGAGCTTATATTTCCGCATCCAATAATTCCTATTTTCATACTTTTTACATCCCCTTTGCTTCACTGCGATATTCGTCTCCGTTCCGATTCTCACGAATCGCAAGCTCTTTTCCTTGGGCAGCCCATAGAAATCCTCGCCTCATCATTTCTTTAGCTTCAGGAATATCAAAGATCTCTGCATTGTGACCCAGAGCATTGTAGTAGACCCGACCCACTCCCCACTTTTTGGTCCATGCTTGAGGCATATCCACTTCTTTATTTGAGGAATGATACCATTTTTCGCTTGGGAATCGGGTGGTAGCCAATACCTCGATCGCTGGATCTACATGAAGATAATACTGCTCACTACAAACTGAAAAATCAGGAATTCCCTCCACGAGTGAACTGCTTGTATTAGAAATATGGATCCGATAATTCACCCGATCCCCACCTGGGTGACAGACCCAATTCGCACCCGTCATAAATTGCCAAACCACTTCTTTTCTAAAAGCATCGCACATCCCTCCGTGGCATCCTGCGATTCCAACTCCATCGGCAACCGCTTCTGCAACATGATTCACCCAAGTAGACTCAATTTCTCCCATAGTCCAAATTGGAACGATTAGATCTAATGTGCTTAAGTAATCCGGATCTGAAAAAGACTTCAAATTATCAGAAAGATCTATCTCAAAGTCCTCAGCTTGTAAGATCTTGGAAAAAGATGCTGCCATTTTATCGGGTTCGTGACCCTCCCAGCCACCGTAAACAATCAATGCTTTCCTCATAATTCTTAAAATATCCAATATATACGAATTGATAATATAATTTATTTACAAATATATATAAATGGATTATACGATATAATATATGGAATTATTGACATGCCATTTAGCTCATTTAGAAAGAAAATATCCTTCGAAGTTTCAAATCAGTAACATCGGATCTTGTTCGAAAACGAATCAGAATTTCATTTACGAAAATCCATTCAATACAATTAATTTTTCATTTATTCTAGAGGGCTCTGGCACCTATAGAGATGAAACAGGAATTTATGCAATCCAAGCTCCCTATTTAATTACCCAATGTGATCAATTTTCTTACAGTTATGGTCCTGGTGAAGGAGAAAAATGGAAAGAGGTTTATTTCATGTATCCACTCTATACTAGAGATGTTTTTGAGGATTCGGGGCTCTACAAAAGCGGGCGAAAACACTGGCCTATTCAAAATGAGACCGCAGTTGAAAAAAATTTTGAAAAGCTTTCCCTCTTACTAAAAGACAGAAATTCGGAAGGTGTCATCGATTTGATTGATCGAATCTGTGAAAATAGCATCTTAGAAAGTATAAGAACTTCAACTAAATCTGAAAACAAACCCTATTATAATGAACTTGAAAAACTAAAAGATAAAATAGACAAAAATTTAGACCAGCCTAATAACTTTCAAGAACTAGCTAAAGCGCACAATATTAGTTACTCAGCATTCAGAAAATATTGGAAAAACTATTTTGGTAAATCTCCACAAAACTATTTGAATGATAAAAAAATCCAAGAAGCGCGCCGACTTTTAGTAGAGACCAATTTATCTATTAGTGAAATTGCATATCAACTAAATTTTGAAGATAGACTCTACTTCTCAAAAAGATTCAAACGACAGACGAATCAGTCGGCCACTTCATACCGAAAAACTCACGAAACCCGTCACAATCTTCTTTAAATAGAATGGCCTCTTGGCTCTGAATGGTTTTTGAAACCAAAAAAAAGCTCACTTAAAAGTGAGCTTTTTATAGATCAAAATTCTAAAATTTAGACTAAGTCTTTAAGAGTAGAACCTGGTTTGAATTTTACAACTTTACCAGCTTTGATTTTGATTTTGGGTCCAGTTGGATTTTGGGGGTTTACGGATTCACGGGCTGGACGAGCAGCAACAGAAAAAGTGCCAAAACCAACTAATTGAACAGCAGAAAGAGATTTAACACCTTTCTTAAGATCTTTACCGGCGCCTTTTACAGCCACTTTAACAGACTCAAGAACTGCATTCAATGCTTTTTCGGCAGCAGCTTTGGAGGTGTCACCACCTAGTTGTTTTTGTACTTCAACGATTAATTCAGCTTTATTCATTTAGTCTTATTTTGATTTGTTAGGGTTAAGATGAGATAAACTCTTATTCAGGTAGGACAGTAACAGCTAATGCACTAAAATCAATACTTGAAAGTGATTTCTCTAAAAAAATCCCCAATTTACGGGGTATAAGAGCTACACAACATTACAAACTATTCATAATCAGTACTTAAAGAATAAATTATTAATAAATTAAGTTCTTAATAATTTGAGATTTCTTTATTTTTAAGGCTGAGATTGCAGAATCTGAGAAATTCTGAAATGTTAGTGGGATGATCAAATACGTATCTGGACAACGATGGATTAGTGAAATGGAGCCTGAATTAGGTATGGGAACAGTAAAAGAGGTAGATCCTAGGATTGTTTGCATTTACTTCGCCGCTTCTGGTGAAACCAGAAACTATTCAACCAGCTCTACCCCATTAAAAAGGGTTCAATTCAGTAAAGGGGACAACATTAAAGATCATTCTAATAAGGAACATCTGATTGAGGACGTTCTTGAAGAAAACGACCTTTTTACCTATCTTACAGATCAAGACCTTCGGATACACGAAACAGAGCTCAATGACAGCATTAGTTTCAGCAAGCCTCAAGATCGATTGATTGCAGGAATTACAGATGAAAAAGAGATTTTTGAACTTCGTTACAAGATCAACCAAGAGTATGCACAAATCCAAGAGTCTGAATACCGAGGATTTACAGGTGCGAAGATTGACCTAATACCGCATCAACTTTACATTGCACATGAAGTTTCCGAAAAACAAATCCCAAGGGTCATGCTTTGTGACGAAGTCGGGTTGGGAAAAACCATTGAAGCGGCTTTGATTCTTCACCGCCTCTATATAAGTGGTCAAGTTCGTCGAGTCCTAATTCTACTTCCTGAAAATTTAATAAATCAATGGTTTATCGAGCTCTATCGGAAGTTTAACTTACATTTTCAGATCTTTGATGAGGATCGATGCCATGCCATTCAAGAGACACAACCAGATACAAACCCTTTCTTAGAGGATGCATTGGTCATTGCACAACTTGATTATTTGGCAAACAATCCTTCACGCTCTGATCAAGTAATCCATGCAGAATGGGATTTAGTCATTGTTGATGAAGCCCATCACCTAGATTGGGAGCCAGAAAAAAGCAGTCCGGAATATGACTTAGTGAAGGAGGTCAGTGCAGATTCAGAGGGGCTTTTACTCTTAACTGCAACTCCTCAGCAACTAGGGGGTAATGGGCACTTTGCAAGGCTGCAATTATTAGATCCAGACCGCTTTCACAGCTTGGAGCTCTACAATGAAGAAGTTTTGCATTACAACGAGGTCGCTCTGATCGCAAATGAAATTATCAAGAAAAAAGCACTGAGTGAAAAACAAAAAGACTTGCTTCTAACGATTTGTAAGCACGAAAGGCACAAGATAGAAAAACTGCTGGCTGAGGCTGAGTCCGGGAAAACCGCATCAAGAACTCAGCTGATAGAAAATCTTTTGGATCAACACGGAACTGGACGAGTTATTTTCAGAAATACCCGTTCTACTATTAAAGGATTCCCCAAGAGAAAACTTGTTTTAGATGAAATCACTTCTGCTAAAAAGAGCACGATTGAGAATATCGAAGAGGAATTGAAATTTGACCTCGATCATGCGCATCAGGAGCTCTCTGACATCGATTACTCCGCAGATGATAGAATCGATTGGCTGGTAGATTGGTTGAGAAAGAACAAGGACTCCAAAGCTCTATTAATTTGCAGAACCCGAGAAAAGGTGTTCGCCATCAATGAGGCAATTAAAGATAAAATCAACATTAACATTGCATTATTTTATGAGGATTTAGAGCTGCTTCAACGAGACCGCAATGCTGCTTATTTTGCAGAGGAAGAGGGCGCGCAAATTATGCTTTGTTCCGAAATTGGAAGTGAGGGACGGAACTTTCAATTTGCCCATCATCTCATTTTCTTTGATATTCCAACCAATCCAGAGTTGTTGGAACAAAGAATCGGGCGATTGGACAGGATTGGACAAACAGAAACGATTCAAATCCATGTTCCCTATATTCAAGGTTGTGGAGCAGAATATCTATTGCGATGGTACAACGAAGGTTTGAATGCATTTAAAAGTATTCTGACTGGAGGGAGTGTTTACAGCAATGAGTTTGGTGAATCCCTGAAAGAAATTGTCAAATCTAAGGACTTGAAGGGATTAGAAAAGCTCATTAAGAAAACCAAAAAGTTTAAAAAAGAACTTCAAGTAAAATTAGAAACGGGAAGAGATCGACTGTTGGAGCTCAACTCGTATGATTCTAAAAAAGCTAAATTGTTAGTGAAAGAAATACGAGCCCTTGATGGCAACAAAAAGCTGGAAAGCATTTTGTTAGATTTATTTGAATTATTTGGAGTTAAGGCAGAGGAATTAGACGCCTCCTTGTACAAATTGACCCCCACTGAAAGATACATGGAAGCCTTTCCCGGGATTCCCAATGAGGGAATATTGATAACCTTTAAAAGAGAGCGAGCCATTACTCGAGATGAAATACAATTTATTACAGCAGATCATCCAATGGTAGTAGGTGCTTTTCAAATGTTATTAGGAGAGGAAAAAGGCAACAGTTCCTTCTGTATCTACCCTCAAAGTGGCAAACCAGGGTTTTTGATAGAGAGTGTATTCATCGCTGAGTGCCCAGCTCCTAAAAGTCTTCATATTGATAGATTCCTACCGCCCACTCCTATTAGAGTTCTCGTCAACCATGAGTTTGAAGAAGTGACTCAAGATTTCAATCACTCACAATTGAATCTACATTTGGAAAATGGACCTCTTCAATTGCTTCAACAACACAAGTCGCTCTTACAAACAATCATACCCAATCAAATTAAAAAGGCTCGTAATATTGCCCGTAAGAACAAAGCAATCCTTATAGAAGATTCCATAGACCAAGCTTCCGATGAATTGAACGAGGAGATCGATCGATTGATCCATTTACAAAAGGTGAATGACCACATTTCTTCCAAAGAAATTGATCAATTGGAAAACAAGTTGAAGGACACTCAGGATCATTTAAAAGATACGCATCTTAGACTAGATTCTATCCGCCTCATTTTACTCCAATAACTAAAACAGAATTATCTATCCACTTTATCTATTACTTTGACTTTCAAAGAACCTTTCGCCATTATGAAGTTTCAATTAAGTCGGGCCATAGCGCAGCCTGGTTAGCGCGTTCGCCTGGGGGGCGAAAGGTCGAGAGTTCGAATCTCTCTGGCCCGACCAATTATACTCATACCGACTTTTTTACAATTTTAAGAGCCTGAGATTTACATTTTTTGCTTTTAATTGAATCCATTTTTTTTGCATAGATTCGACCACTTCAGGGTATTTTTGAAGGACATTCTTTTTTTCGCTTGGATCGTTACTTAGATTATAAAGCTGTAATTCAACGGGTTTTCCTTTCTTTATTTTGCCAGGCAGTGGAGCTATGTATTTCCAAGGGCCTTCCCTGAAAGAAATTTCGTTTACAGCTTGTTTCAAAAGGTAAGGAGAGCCAATGGCCTCCTCACCCAACAAAGCACCCAAATGATTACGGCTGTCTGGAGCCTCCTCATGGCTTAGATCAATACCGAGTAATTCAGCAAATGAAGCCACAAAATCAATCTGGCTCACAACTGCTTTTGAGATTCCTGGCTGCACACGGTCGGGCCAACGAACAATAAATGGCACCCGAGATCCTCCTTCGTAAATCTGATACTTTCCGCCTCTCCAAATCCCGGAACCATCATGCCCCCGATCGGTCTCATTGTTAGACTTAAGAACCGTCGTTCCATCCTCATAACCATCATCATAGACAGGACCGTTGTCGGAAGAGAAAACAATCATTGTATTTTCTGAAAGTCCATTCTCCTCAAGGGTATTCATAATTTCTCCTACTGCCCAATCAAACTCAACCATTGCATCGCCTCGTAATCCTAATGAACTCTTCCCGATAAATCTTGGATGAGGAGCTCGAGGAACATGTATATTTTGAGAGGGGTAGTAAATAAAAAAAGGTTCCTCTCTCTTTTCTTGGATCACTTTCTTAATCCGTTGTACAAATTCATCCGTCATTGTTTGATCCTTCCACAAAGCAGATTTGCCTCCTCGCATGTATCCAATTCTACCGATTCCATGGATCACACTGTTGTTATGCCAATGACTGCTTTTATAATAGGTCATCGCTTCAGGATTTTTAATAGCGTCTGGATACATCGTTCCCTCAAAAGTTTGAAGATCGTTAAAATCTGCACCCAGATGAATTGGATCTTGGGGGTCCAGATTCAAAACTCGATGCCCTTCGACATAAACACAAGGGACTCGATCATTCGTGTAAGGAAGCGAGAAAGATAAATCAAAACCCACTTCCATCGGACCAGGTTTAAGCTCGCCATTCCAATCATTCTTAATTCCTTTCATCCCAACTCCTAAATGCCACTTTCCTATAAAAGCCGTGAAATACCCTGCCTTTTTAAATAGACCGGGCAAAGTCAATTTGTTGGTTGGAATCACCATTGGGGCATCGGGTGGCAAAATGTTCACTTTATGTCGAAATGCATGGATTCCAGTGAGCATTGAAAACCTAGAAGGGGTGCATGTGGATGCGGAACAATGACCGTCTGTAAAAAGCAATCCTTCGGATGCCAAACGATCAATGTTTGGGGTTGGAATCATGGTAGATCCATAAGCTCCAACATCTCCATAACCTACATCATCCCCGTATATTAGAATAACATTTGGAAGATTCTTAGCAAAAAGGATTTCACTGGTTAAAAGAAAGAGTAAGAACTGCCATTTTTTTTTCATAATTAAAGCGAATTGTTCAGATTGAACGAACCGAGTTTGTCCTCCACTTTCAATGAGTTGAAAATGAAAGGTCCAAAGTTTTAAGGAATCTATATGAAGGATTTATAAGTTGAATAGAGATACACAAAGCATTCATGAAAAGTGAACATTCATTTCAAAAAATAAAAAGGTTTCTCTATGAATCCCAAGGGTCTTTGGATCATTTTTTCAAGCAATGGCAGTCGAAGCTTTAAAATAATAAGTTATTTTCACGCCGAAATTAAATCAAGAGGTGATGCCAAAAAAAGCAGTCCTTAAAAGGACTGCTTTTTTATCAAATTGAATAAAAGATCTAATAGAGTTGTGGGTCAACTACGACCAGATAAAACCGTCTTTTCATATTCCTTAACCTCTTTCAACCAGTCCATTCCTTGAGGGACATTTTTACGAAGACAAAACTCATTCCATACCTCTCCAACTGGCAACAACTTGCACTCTTCAAATAAAGCCAAACGACTGGTATAATCCCCCTCAAGTTCAAACTTAGAGAGTTCATTACTTGGCTGCAAAAGAGCTGCTAAAAGACATTTCTGAGCCGCTGTTGTTCCGATCACCCAAGCTGCAATTCGATTGATACTAGCATCAAAAAAGTCCAAACCAATTGAAGTTTTATCCAAAGCATTAGAGCGGACTAATTCCTCGAAAATTGATTTTGTTGCGTCATCCTGTATGACAACGTGATCACTGTCCCAACGAACTCCTCTGCTCACATGCAATAGAAGTCGTGGTATATAATCAATCACAGAGGAAATTTTATCTGCAATCCCCTCCGTCGGATGAAAATGCCCTGCATCTAAACAGAGAGTCATTTGTTTATGTATCGCATACCCCATGTAAAACTCATGGGAGCCGACTACAAAGCTTTCAGAGCCTATACCGAATAACTTACATTCGACGGCATCTTGAAGATGCTCAGAGGAAAACTCCTCTGTTAAAATATCATCCAGCGAGTCCTTCAGTCTATTACGAAAAGCCCTTCGATCCGCAGGTATATCCTTCATCCCGTCTGGAATCCAAATGTTTGTTACACATGGAGAACCCAGTTGTTCTCCAGCTTTCGCGGCAATTCTTCGGCTTGCCTTACAATGCTCAATCCAGAAATTTCGAATACCCTCATCAGGACTGCTTAAAGTCAAACCACTTTTAGCATTCGCATGAGAAAAACAGGAGGGATTAAAATCCATACCCATTTTTTGAGATTTGCACCAATCCATCCAGCCCTGAAAATGCTTCCAATCAATTTGATCGCGATCCACAAATTTACCCCCAAAATCCCCATAAATTGCATGTAGATTCAATCGATGATCCCCTGGAATCAAGGAAATAGCTTTTTCCAGATCTTGTTTCAACTCCTCTATTGTATTCGCTCTTCCGGGATAGTTACCAGTAACAGCGAGTCCATCTCCAAGATCTTCTGCTCCCGTTTCAAATCCGCGAACATCATCTCCTTGCCAACAGTGCATAGAAATCGGTGTTTTTCCTAACTTATCTAGGACATTCTCTACATCTACGCCTATGCATGCATACTTCTCTTTAGCTATATCAAATTCTTTACTCATAAATTGAATCAATGGATTATAAATGAAAATCATTATAGATTAGGTTTGCTCTTTTACCATTTACGTTTTGTCATAAAACATACAATTTTTGATTTATTTATGAGTAAATATTTCCTATATAGATCTCCCAAAAAGACACCTAATCCCTGGGGCATAGAGATTTTAAATACAGGCAAGCAATCTTTACAAGCTGGGTCTCCCTACCCCCCAAAAAACCACCCATCCTCCTATGTTTTTAATTGGACAAAAGGTAGGATTATCAATGAATATCAGATATTATTGGTCACTCAAGGATCGGGTCTTTTTCAAAGCAAGGGACAATCAGAAGCTCGAGAATTTAAAGCCCCTTTCATTTTCCTCGTATTTCCAGATATTTGGCATAGATACAAGCCAATTAAAAGCTCCGACTGGACCGAATACTGGATTGGTTTTAAAGGAATCATTCCAGATAGTCTTCAAAAAAATGGAGAAATTACAAGTGCTTTAGACGCATTCAAAGGGGTCCACTATTCTAAATTAGTCCTTCTTTTCCAACAAATATTGCAATTTTTTAAGCAAGGACAAACCGAACAAGCCAATGTAGTTCTCCATCAAATCCTCGTGGATCTCTGCAACCCCAAAGAAATTTATCGAAAAGAGCACAAATATTCCCACCTTGTAGATCAAATCAGTTTGTTTATTGCTGACAATTGCCACAAAGCTATAGACTGGGAAAAACTAAGTAGCTCCCATGGTATAAGTTATTCTTTGTTAAGAAAAGTTTTCAAACAAAGGGAAGCTATTCCACCCAAAAAATACCACACAATTGTGCGCTTGGATAAGGTGAAATTTTTTTTAAATCATACCAATATGAGTCTTACTGAAATAGCCGATGAACTGGGATTTAACAGTCCTTTTCATCTTTCAAGTCAATTCAAAAAATACTTTGGAAAGTCTCCAAAAGAATGGCGCTCATAACGGTTTCCAATCAGAGTCTCTCATCCACTCTTTTTAGGAAATCCCTTTACAATCAAATGGATTCAAACTCCAAGTAAATTCATTAATAAGTAAATTTTAGTAAGGTTTGAATTACTTCGTCCATTTGTTCCACAGTCAGTTCTGGATAAACGGGAATACTTAATACTTCCCCAGCAATTTCCTCTGAAACAGGACATGGAGAAGGTATAAGATTTTTAAAACATTCTTGTTTGTGCAAGCTGACTGGATAATAGACTTCCGCTCCAATTCCATTCGACTTCAAATAATTCCAAAGTTCGTCCCTTTTACCCCGGCCGATTCTTAGAGTGAATTGGTTCCAGACATGTTTGCCCATTTTGAGATCCAAAGGGACTAAAACCGATTTGCTTTCATTTTCGAAGCTTTGTCCTTGGTTTTCTCCAAATCTACCATCCGCCAAGAGACAATTAGAATAATAAGCGGCGTTTCTAGCCCGAGCATCCTCATAACTTGAAATGGAATCTAATTTCTTGGTTAAAAACATCGCATGCAAGGCATCGATCCGGAAGTTCCCACCGATCCATTTATGATAATATTTGGGTTGGCTCCCATGCAAACGGAATATTTTGGCTCGTTCGGCCAATTCTAGATTATTAGTCACCACAAGTCCGGCATCCCCAATACTCCCCAAGTTTTTACTTGGGAAAAAGCTATAGCATCCATAGTCAGAGAGAGTTCCGGCAAAAGAATCTTGGTATTTAGATCCTAAAGATTGAGCTGTATCCTCAATCACCTTCAAGTTGTTTTGCTTTGCAAAATCCAACAATGAGGACATAGAACAAGACTGACCAAACAAATGGACTGGAATGATGGCTTTTGTTTTGTTTGTTAATTTATTTCGAGCATCCTCTAAATTCAAATTAAAACTATCTCTATCAACATCTATAAAAATGGGAATAGCTCCTAAACGAGAAATACATCCTGCAGTTGCAAAAAAAGAAAAGGAAGGACACAAAACCTCATCCCCAGGTTGGATGTCCAATGCCATCAAAGCCAATACGAGTGCATCCGTTCCCGAGCTTACTCCAATTGCATGATTGACACCAAGATGTTTGGCCACTTTCTCTTCAAAATGTGTAACATAATCTCCTAGTATGTATTGACCTTTGCCAATAAACTCACGAAATTCCTCCACAACTTCATCGACAAACTGATTGTTCTGAGTCACTAACTCTAATAAAGGTACAGCCATAATTTCTCCTAATTTAAATTCCCAAAATAAACAATCATTACTTGAACCACTCCAATCACAAAACCAAGAATACCTCCAACAATTTCAATGAACTTGAATTCTTTTCTCATGATTTCAAACAAAACGGCTTCCAATTTATCCGAGGAAAATTGAACCACTTTTTCACGAACCATTTCCTCTATGTTCAAGGTCTGTTTTAAATTACCACTCATTTTATCCGTCAAATCACTCGTAATATTTAAAATCTCAGCCTGAAAAACTTTTTTTATTTTAACGATCAGTTCATCGTTTAAAAACATAGCCATCATCGGAAAAATCACCGGCAACTTTTCTCGAATTAATCTATCCAAATGCTCATCCACAGCTTGCTGCATTTGATCAGAACTGGCCGCTTGTTTTATTTTTTCAGAGATGTCGTCAACAGATACAAGCTCTCGAGCAACGATTTCCCCGAGTCGAGCACCCAGCGCTTCTTGTCTTTTGGGGAAGATTCCTTGAACGTCAAAAAATAAAATGCGTTTTTTATCACGGGGATGAAAAAGCATTTTAACAGCAAGATAATTCGTAGAATAACCAATGATAGCTGCCACTACAGGCAATAAGCAAAGAACCCAAATTTGCATGAGAGAAAAATAGTTTCGTTCGTTTTATTAAATATGGCGAGAATCAGATTCGTCCTTGGAAGCGTAGCCGCTTTCTTGACGATCGTGATTGACCTGATTCTTTTTTAAATAAGCATCGTAAATATCAGAAGCTTCCATACCGAGAACTTGGGCCATAGATACTAAAAAGTGGAAAAGATCTACCACCTCTACTTTTGCATTTTGTTTGTCAAATTCTTGATACTTGGCCCACCACTTCCATGGAACCGAGTCTATCAATTCGGCCATTTCTTGTTGCATGGCGCGAGAATAATTGAGGAGCCATTTGGCTTGTTCCTCTTCGTTCATGTCTTTAGTAGTGACTCCAATTCGTTTGTTAAGCTCCTCTTGCAGTTTAAAAATTTCTTCTAGTTTATCCATAATCAACAATCATAGATCATGTTGCAAACGAGACAACAAAAACATCCTGTATGCAGGATTTTAATCTAAAAATGAGAGGCCCTTCAATCGAGCCTGAGATTGCAATCGAACTTTTAAAGATTGTCTTAAATCTTTTTCAAATAATTTACTCCCCCTTGTGAAAAGATCCATAGCCTCCTCAAGTCTTTCAGGATAATTGTCTAACAGAATTTGAATAGAACGCTCATACGATCGGGCCTCTTTTTTATAATTTCTAACTAAGTTCATATAGATCGACAAACCCGCCTCAAGCTCTCCATTTTCAATCAATTTTTCCGCTGATTTAAAAACACTCTCTGGAGGAGAGAGATAGCGTCCATTCTCGCCATAAATCATAGAGACCCATTGGCGAATTGGCCAACTCAGTATTGAAGCTAGGGTTTTAGCAATCAGTATGGCCCCTAAAAGAAAATGGCCAACCGCATAAAGCACCTCTGTAGATGCTAAAAGATTTGTATCTTCAATTTTTAAATTGAAGAGTAAAAAAAAACCTCTTCCCACCAAAACTACAAACAGCACAATTCCAATATAGGGAGGAATCGAAAAAGAATTTGTAGGCGCACCCGTTTCAGCTAGGATTTTCTCAATTTTTTTCTCTTCAGCTTTTTTATCAAGATCCTCTTCTTCTCCCATAGAATCTGTGCGAAGCACTATTTTTCTTCTAAAACAAAAGTCTTGTTTTTAAGCTCCTCTTTAAGAAGAGGTGCACTCGGAGCTCCAAATGCAGAAGGTTTTAAAACGGGTCTACCGGTATCTGGAAGCACTTGTATGCAACGATCATCCCAAAGCTCGACCATATCATAATCCTTTTGATTGGTAACATCTAAATCCGGAAGATTGTGTTTTTTCAGCCACTTTTTTACGATCGGGATTTGGTTGGGATCCGAAGCTCTGGCCGTCATTATTTTAACCTTATGACCTTGGGCAATCCACAACTTTACCCTCTCCATCATGAGAGGAACTGGTTTCCCAACAGTTTCCAAGTTTTTCAAGCCTTCCGAAGTAGCTAAAGTTCCATCTAAATCGACTCCATACCAGGGTAGGTTTGATCGGTGCTGAACTTGATCCTCGTAGTATTCTGTATCATCCGCATCTTCATACACACGGATCATTTCGTCTTTCTTTTTATTTTTTAAAAACCCAAACATATTCTCTTTGTTATGAATTTACCCTCTCTAATATAAAAATCAAGGGTCTATAATTATTTATCGGCTTTTTAAGAATTGAATTGGGAGTATTTAAGATGAAATGTTTGTTTCTTTTTGAACCCTTTTAAAAGGATCTAACAATAAGAATCTAATGAATTTTTAATTTTACGAAGCTTTCTCGAGAGTCATCCAAGGCTTAAATATTCGAGAAAGGGTTTCTATTTAAAGAGTTTCTTTTTTAAAAACAGATCTTTGTAGAACATAAAGAATCTCAAAAATTGCAAATATTGAATGTAAAAACGCTTAATAATAGGAAAATCAAACCTCTAGCAATCGAATTTTTTGATGCATTAGTACTTCCATTAAAAATGCGATGTTTTAAGAAGGAACGGATTGAATTTGTTCTTTTTTTTAATCAAACTACTTAGGCTAAAAGGGTCCTTACTCTACATTTATTGAGATCTAAAATTTGCCGCTCTTGCTGCGTCAAAACAAAGCAACTTGAAGTTTTTTGAGAACTGGTAGTTCCTGAGCTTTCTATTTGCATTTTATTAATAAATCTTCACTATAGACCCCTTGGCATGAATCATACCAACAGATCCAAACAATCTTATCTAATACCAAATTATGGAGAAGCCCCTTTTGACATTATAAAAGGACAGGGTTCTTATGTGTGGGATCATTTGGGTGAAAGATATTTAGACTTTGCATCTGGGATTGCAGTCAACACTTTAGGGCATTGCAATCCAGAATTTGTCTCTCGGGTTTCGAGCCAGATGAATGATCTCATTCACTGTTCCAATCTTTTTGGAATTCAAAAACAAAGAGATTTAGCTGAAAAATTGGTGCATTACATAGCCCCCGGTAAAATGCTTTTTTGCAATAGTGGGGCAGAAGCGAATGAGGCTCTTTTAAAATTAGCTAGACTTCACGGAGCGAAACGAATCGGCAAAGAGGGTCAGAATTTCCATGTAATTTGTGCTGAAAATGCATTCCACGGCAGGACATTTGGTGGAATGAGCGCAACCCCTCAAGAAAAGGTTCAAAATGGATTCGCTCCATTACTTGAAGGCTTTTCTTTCGCAAAATTGAATGACATTGGAAGTTTTCGTTCCAAGATTACAGAACAAACCGCGGCCATTATGGTGGAGACGATCCAAGGAGAGGGCGGAATTCATCCTTGTTCAACAGAATTTTTAAGAGAATTGAGAGCTTTGTGCGATGAGCATCAAATTCTACTAATTTTAGACGAAGTCCAGTGTGGAATTGGAAGGACTGGGAACTTCCTTGCCTATCAAAAAGCTGAAATTGTTCCCGATGCAATTGGTTTGGCCAAAGGACTAGGGGGTGGTTACCCGATCGGTGCTATCTGGGTAAAAGAGGAGTTTTCAAATCTTTTCCAGCCGGGATCACATGGGACCACTTTTGGAGGTTCCCCCCTTGCATCTGCTGCAGCTCTGGCTGTTTTGGATATCATGGAGGAGCAGAACCTGCTGAGTCAGGTTCAAGAGTTGTCTGCTCGATGGCTTCCTCGATTGCACGATCTAAAAGCTGAATATGATTTTATAGAAGATATCCGTGGTGAAGGTTTGATGGTTGGGATTGTTTGTAAACAAAACCCGGCAAATTTCATTCAGCAATTAAGAAATTCTAAATTGATTACCGTTCCTGCTGGAGGAAATGTAATCCGTTTACTGCCTCCACTGAACGTAACCCAAGAACAACTGGATTGGGCCCTATCTACAATGAAGCAAACCTTGTCAAACTTACAAAAATGAAACATTTCCTTGGATCTACCGATTTACAACTTCACGAAATAAAAGAAGTCTTCTCATTGGCCGCTGATTTTAAGAGATTAAGAAATCGCCATACACCACCTGTTTTAGACAAGCAAACATGGGGGTTACTCTTCTTTAAAAATAGCACTAGAACTCGAGTTTCATTTGAAATTGGGGTCAGGGAGTTAGGAGGCACAAGCTTGTATTTAGATGATAGAACTATGCAAGTTGGAAGAGGTGAAAGCATCAAAGACACCGCCAATGTGTTGTCCAGATATATGCACGGACTCATTATTAGAACTTTTGAACATGAGATCATTGAAGAATTTGCCAAACATAGCAGTATTCCAGTCATCAATGCTCTAACAGACTTGTTGCATCCATGCCAAACCTTTACGGATATCTTTACTCTTCTTGAAAGATGGAGCGATCCACAAAGTGATTCCTGGATGGATGACTTAAAAGGGAAAAAAATTGCTTTCTTTGGGGACACTGCATGCAATATGGCGAACTCTTGGGTGATTCTATCTAAATTACTTGGCTTTCAGCTGGTTCTATCTGGACCTGAGGGATTTGAAACGACTCAAGAGGCGATCCAATTCATGAAATCTCGTAATTTAGATACCGAGATTCATTTCACAACCGATGCTAAAGAAGCTGCAGACCAAGCAGATATGCTCTATACCGATGTGTGGGTCAGTATGGGTAAAGAAAAAGAGTCTGAAGAACGCATTGAACTTATGAAACCGTACTCGGTAACTGAGGAACTGTTCTCATTAGCAAAGCCAGATGCTTACTTTATGCATTGCATGCCAACGCATCCGGGCTGGGAAGTCTCGGAGACTGTGCTAGAAAATCCAAGGGCGATCCTCTACGACCAGGCAGAAAATCGATTGCATACTCAAAAAGCAATCATGGCTATCCTTGCTGAAGCCAAAAGATCTATAAGATAAAAGGATCGTTGAATTAAAAAGTTGTTTAGCTTGTAACGGACCCTGACTGTAGCTCTTTAGAGCATACATCATTGAGAGTAAGAACAAGAGTAAAATGAATTTGTCTCAATTGTGCGAATATCCGAACTAACAATAGTCAACACACAATCGTAGAGGGAACCGATAGGCTTCGTTCAACCCCCCCCATACTCTTTATAATCACGATTCTGAGCTCCATTCAATGGTCTTCCAGAAGTGGTCGAAATCTTCTCAGAAATTGAAAATTTTTATTCTAGCGAAATCAATATAGCCGAAGAGTTGTGAAAATTTTTAATCTTACAAACCAAAGGGGAAGCCCATCGGACTTCCCCTTTTTTAAATATCTAGGAGGGTTCTCTTCAAACGAATCCTCAATTGAGATCTAAGGATCTATTGACTCTACTACCAAGCATAATTGAGTGTGCCACCAAACTGTCTGGGAGCTGCTGAACCTTCATATCTTTGAACACCAGGATTGAAGGGGTCATAATTATCGAACAAAAAGATTCGATCTTCGTAGTCAAAGTCTAGAATGTTTCTACTCCAAAGAGTCAATTTCCAGTTCTGGTATTCATACCCAAAGGCCCCATTTAAAACATTGTAAGCACTTCTTTTTTCATTGTGACTGTTGGATTCAAAATAACTGTCACTGCCTACGTATTCAAGGTTCGCAAAAAACCCATTTTCCAAAGTAAGATCACTTCGTAAACTGTAGGTGTAACTTGGAGAATTTGAGATTTCTCTTTTAGTATTCTCTAGTTCCGTTTCCATCAAACCTAGCCCTCCACTGAAGGACCAGTTTTGATTCGCATACCAAAGGATCTCGGATTCAATTCCATAATGCTGAGCACTCCCTTGATTTGAGGTAAAATAGCGGAAAAAACCACCCGATCCTGAGGAATCTCGAAGTTGTGCATCCTGACGATCCATGTAAAAAGCAGTCCATTTAGAGGAAATCTTACCCTCAGCAAACGAACTGCGAATTCCTGTCTCATAATTCCAAACCGTCTCCTCATCATAAGAGTTAGAATCACCGACTGACAGGAATCCTCCATTATTAGCTCCTGCAGCTTTGTAACCACGAGCAGCACTTATAAAAAGCAAATGATCCTCATTCAAGTCCTGTTCCAAAGTAATTTTGCCTCCAAATAAGAGATTCTCTTTCCCTGAATCAACAATTCCTGAGACCAAAGATCCATAATAATCTTCAGTGACTTTGGATTGTAAGTGAACATCATGATACTCTGCTCTTGCTCCGAACTGGATTCTCGTGGAAGAGGAAAAGTCTTTGCCAATTTTTCCAAAAAAAGCGATCGATTTTGTTTCATAACTGGAACTACCTGCTCCAGTTCCAAACTCATCCACGTAATCAAAAACACTTTTTTCTTCCATTTGACTCAAATAGGAACCAACGGTCCATCGATCTACTATCTCTAATTTGTTTTTTAAGTCGCTTGAATCCAATCGAATTTCCTGTGAAAAAACATCCCGTTCTTTTTCCAGATACATAAACCCTGAGTAGCCACTACTAGCAGCTCCCGATATATTCGTTCCAGCTCCCCAATCGGAATCATAGCTATATTCTATATCGCTATGATTCAACTGAGTAACAGAGGTGACTGCAGCGAGATCCCAACCTGTAAACTTTGCTCTAAGGCTTGTTCCAAAGCTTTCTTGTTGATCTTTTCCAGGCTGATCAGAAAATGAATTTTCGTTATGATTGCTTAGAACAAATTCATCATAGCCATTGTCAAAGTCCGCATAGAAAAAAGCGCCATCCAAGGTCCATTCCTCACTCGGCTTCCAGCGAATTTTTAATTGTGAATTGAGTTCATCCCTTTTATTTGTGTCCTCTTTATTCAAAAATCTATTTTTCTTAAAACCATCTTGATTCAACTGATAAAGGTGAGCTCTAAAAGTCAAGCGATCGTCCAGAATGGGTCCCCCAATTGCAAATCCTCCAGCAAGCAAGTGATCACTCCCAACAGTGCTTTCAACTTTTCCAGTCCAGTAAGGAGTCGGGTCTTCTGTCACAATTTTCACAACTCCACCCGCAGCATTTACACCAAAGGATCCTGCTTGAGGACCACGCAAGATTTCAACTTGCTTGGAATCAAAAAGATTTCCAATCGTTCCCAATCCAGTAAAGTCAAAATCATCCACCAAGAATCGGACTGACGAATCAGGAGTCTCCCCCTCAAATTGAGAATTCTCACCAATCCCTCGGATTTGAATGTATCTGGGTCGAGAAGTACCTCCCGTCCAAGTCAAATTGGAGATATTGTTGACAATGTCCTCTAAATGTTGGGCTCCGCTAGCCTCAAAACTTTCTTTTTCCAATACAGATACACTCGCAGTTGTCTTTTGTAATTCGGATTCCCATAGAAGTCCCGTAACTACAGATTCTTCTAATTGAAGGATATCGTTGTATTGAGGATCATTATCAGACTGACCGTATAGGCTACCAATAAGGAAGATCGATCCAGTAATTGCATTTCCAAGTTTATTCATCGGTTTCATTGCTTGCTACTCACATTTAATTTGAGTCAATAACAACGCAGAGAAGAATGTGTACCCTAAAACATTCCAATCCTTTCCCTACGTCGGTATCAACCGTATCAGGTTCAAAGGGATCGCAAATTGGAGGACAATTTAACATCTCAGACCATACAGGTCACCCCTAAGGAAACTCGATTAGACTTTTTAATCCATTCGATGTCAACAGTGATTTTTCAGGATGGACAGAACGATGTCTTTTATTTCTTATGATCCTTTATGGAAACAATTATTTTACAATTCAAGGAAACATCCATGATTGAGTGGCTTGGAACCATCGCCGGTCTTGTCGGTGTATCTCTTAGCATCAAAGAAAAAATCTTAGCCTGGCCCCTATTTATAATTTGCTATTGTGTGTATATTATTCTTAGTTTTCGAGCCGATTTATATGCAGCGATGGTTCTCAACGCCTGTTTTATACCCATATCCATTTATGGTTGGATTCAATGGAAGAATTTAAAAGATGAATCCAAAAGTTCCATCAATGAGAAATCGACGATCCAGTCTTTAAGTCCTAAGAATTTGACCGGAATTATTTTAATTGCCATTCTAGGAACTTTGATTCTTGGCTTCACTCTTTCTAGCTTTGTTAAAAGTGCACTTCCCTATCTAGATGCCTTTGCAACAACCTTATCCTTCATAGCTCAATGGATGCTCGGTAAAAAGATCCTTCAAAATTGGATCTTTTGGATTGTTGCAGACCTTTGTTTTATAATTTTGTGGGGTTTTCAGGGTTATTATGCAACGGTCATTATGTTTGTTGTATTCATCTTTTTAGCCACTAAAGGTTTCCTAAGCTGGAATAAAGAGTTAAAAAACAGCAATCTATCATGTGCAAAGTAAAAAAAATTGTTTTTACAGGTGCCGAGTGCACGGGTAAAAGCACCCTTACAAGAGCGCTTGCTAAAAGATTTGGCGAGCCCTATTCGAATGAATACGTTCGGGAATATGTGCAAAGGATAAATCGAGAATTAAAAGTAAAGGATTTAGAAATCATTGGCAAAGGTCAGTTTGCCAATGAGCAAAAAGCCTGTAAAAATGCCAATCGCTTCTCATTTCATGACACAAATATTCTTTCCTCGATTCTATACGCGGATCACTATTTTCAAAAGCAAATCGATTGGATCGATCGGAAATTCCGGAAAACTCGCTACGATTTTTATTTTTTGTGTCAACCAGATTTTCCATGGGTCTCCGACCCTGGACAACGAGAAAGTCAGAAAGCAAGGGAACAACTGCAATGCAAATTCGAACAAATATTAGAAAATAACAAAATTAATTTTATCCCTCTTAAAGGAAACTTGGAGCAAAGAGTCCAGTCCGTTCTCGATCATTTATCAGCATAAGCTTCCCCTTGAAAAAAAATCCAAGCACGGCCAATCGCTTGAGAAGACAACTCTACTGCATCCGCCATTGATTTTGGCACCGAGTATCCAGTAGGCATCCAATTCGCACCAGGTATCCAGTATTCTCCACCAAACTCATAGGCACCTTGATCAGGTTCATCTAGCGTATTAAGAGTGATCCCCTCTACATATTTTCCACTATCAATCAAGGGGGATCCCTCTCTGGGTCTTAAATCAATAGTCTTTAAATCTGTTGAAACAAAAAGTTCTTTCTCGTCCCCATCCTTCCACGTTCTGTTTGAATGGAAATGATCGGATTGTTTTCCTTGGTATCTGTAAAAATTTTTCAAACGATTTCCAACAGTTCGTTGTTCTTTGACATAAAAACCCGGATAGCGATAGAGTAAATCATAAGAAGCATTATTCATTACATGCCAAGTTTTTCCAACATGATCGGCTCCTTGGATAACCCCCTCCTTGGGGTTGGTCATTTCTGCTAACATCAAAGGGGATTTTTGATTGTTTACGAAGTAAGTATTGTTGTAAATGAATAAGGGTTTTTGCCCCTGCCACTTACAACCCGCCTGAGCATTCCAGACTACATTGTGATGAACATAAATCTCATCGCCCCAGCTATCACAACGCATTCCGATTCCCCGAATAGCATGCACCCAATTGTAGGCAATTGTAGAACCTTGTGCTCGTTTCCCGTAGGGCAAATAGGTTCCAGATATATCTCCAGAATAAATACCCGCATTGAAAAAATGATTCTTTATGAGGTGATTGGGTCCTGGCCCATAATGGTACATAGCAACGCCTCCTGAATTGAAAGAGGTACAAGATTCAATTGTATTGGCTTGTTCCGTGGTATAAGAGCCTCGGTATCCATAGCGTAGATAGATCCCTGACTTTGCCATCCATCCGTCTAGAGAAGAATTGTGGATTACGCAATGAGTCATCACATTCCCTCTTCCGATCAATCTGAAACCATTGTAATAAGACCACCCAAACTCGCAGTCCTCAATTCGGCTGTTTTGAGCTACAACTAGAGGCGAGGTGTTTAAAGGATTGTGGGCAGGTCTTAGAACATCGGCTCGAGCAGAAAAATAAGAATTGGAGGCACTTGTGTAAATTGCATGAACGTTTTTGATTTTCAGTCGATCACACAAACTTAAATGATAAATAGGTTCTCCTTTTTTATTAAACTTAGGATTTAATTTCTTATCCAAAATGGGTTGTTGGACTCCACCCAGCTGAATACTGGTTGCAAACAACAATAAATCTCTCAAATGCAAATTTTTGGAATCAATCGAATGAATTCCATAATCCCTAGATTTTATGTAAACAAAATCTTTATTAGGAGATTGGCCCTCGGCAAAGATCACAGACAAAATTCTTTTATCAGGATCATAATGCCACTCTCCTTTTGAATCGAGTAAAGACCTAGCTCCGCTCACAAAGAACTTTTCCTCATAATGCCCTTTGCCTCGTACAAATTCTGGATAGTCTGGTTTTCCCCAAAACAATTTTTTTTCATAAGAAATTTGATTGGACCCAGCTTCGTGGTGGGTAATTTTACGAGTTCCGATAAAATTAGAAACATACTTCAAATGTAATTTAGCCCCGGTTAAATCCACACCTAATTTTGCAACCTCCTCTTGAATTATCTTTCCATAAGAGCTAGCGTTTTTATCGAATTGAGCCCACTTTTTCCTAGGGTTCCAATTTTCATTGTAACGCATATTTGGCCATCTTGCTTCGACATAAGGTTCATTCTCAACAAAAAGCATGGCATCTTGTCTTGTTAGCAGAGAATGAAAATGTTCGTTGACTGAAATGGAATAAATATCATTTCCCTCCTGCTTCCACAATTGTGAATCCAAACAATCTCTTCCATCAATCACCACCTTTTCTGGACTTATCCCGGCAATTACAATTGGGGAATCGTCCCCACCGCTTAAAGACCCAAGGTCTAGGGTATCAAAGTAACGCCCTTCCTTTAAATATAAAGTGTCTCCAGCTTTCAGAACCTCTAAAGCTTTTTTAATTGATTTAAAAGGTTTCTCCATAGTGCCCATATTTTGATCCGACCCATCCGGTCCTAAATAATAAGTATTTTTACTCAGAACTGAATCCTCAATCGTTTGTAAATGATTCAATGATTCTTTTATTTTTGGTTTCGATAATAAAAACAGAGTCAAAAATGGAAAGAAACCCCACAATAGAAGAGTCATAGTAAAAAATTTTCTAATTTTCATGGATTTTTATTTTATGAGGAACGAGGTAAACAAAACATCAGTGAAACCTTAAAGCGTTGGATGAAGGTTTGTTTAAAGGGTATCTGATGTTTACTATACTGGGAACAAGCTATAAATAAAGGAAAAGCTATAACAGCTTCAATAAAATCGGTTTTCATTCCCAATCATAATCTGGTCTTTTAGAAGAAAAAAAATGCCATTCCCTATTTCTTATGAGATCGCAAGAAATCCAGAGGGAACCTGCCAATTAAAACCTGTAAAAGTCAAAATATTTTAACCTAAACTTAAAATTAGGGAGTTTTGATTGAACGAAGCGAATGAAGATTAATCTTCACTTCTGGGGTCTAGAGCATCCCTCAGGGCATCCCCAAAAAAGTTGAGAGAAAAGAGAGTGACTGAAAAGAAGACTGCAGGTCCTATCAGCATCCACGGGTATTCCTCCATAAAATCCGCTCCGTTTTTAATTAGATCTCCCCAAGAAGTCATCGGAGGTTGTACTCCCAATCCTAAAAAACTAATAAAGGACTCCAACAACATAACACTTGGAATCGTTAGAGTGGTATAAACAATAATGGTTCCCAAAAGATTCGGGAAAATGTGTTTTAGTAGAATCTTAAAATTACTCTGTCCAAGTGATTGTGCAGCCTCAATAAAGGCGTTCTTTTTGAGTGACAAAACTTCTCCCCGTATAATTCTAGCCATGGACAACCATTCCACGGCTCCAATTGCTATGTAAATGAGAGTCATACTTCTTTCCTCTACAATGGAAAGAAGAAGGATGACAAAAATTGTAAAGGGTAAAGGATATAAAATATCAATAAAGCGCATCATGAATCGATCCAACGCACCCCCAATAAATCCAGAAACCATCCCGTAGGTCACCCCAATTAAAAGTGCAGTAAAGGTGGCTACAAAACCTACTTTGAATGAAATTTGTCCACCAAACAAAATCCGACTGAGTAAATCTCGACCTAGAGTATCCGTCCCCAGCCAATGATCCAATGATGGAGGAGTGGGTCCTAGATCTCTGTTTTGAACTGCATAATCGGCAATGGGCAAAACAGGGGATAAAAAACAAAAGGTTGCAATCAAAGAAACAACACACCCACAAATCAGGGCAAAGCGATTGGCCCTCAATCTTAGCAATCCCTCTCTCCACAAAGATTGACCAGGGATTGTAACTTGTTCGACTTCAGTCATTAAATCGCCTCTTCGGATTCATAAATACTAGAAGAATATCCACCATTAGATTAAAAGCTAGGATTAGCACTGCATAAAAGAGAACCACCCCAATGGTTAGAGAAACATCCCGATTCATTGCACTTAGAACAAAAAATCTGCCTAAACCGGGCAATTGAAAAATGGTTTCTACTACAAAAGAACCACTGATCAATCCAGCCAAAGCCGGACCTAAGTAGGAGATCACAGGAGAAAAAGCATTTCGCAATCCATGAACGACAATTGTCCTTAAAGGAGAAACCCCTTTGGCAATTGCAGTTCTTATGTAGTCTTTGCCCAAAACTTCTATCAAACTGGAACGAGTCAAACGAGCAATGAAAGCGGTGTAAAAAAGAGCCAATGTGCAAACCGGTAGAACTTTGTCTTGCGGAAAATTCCAACCTTGAACATTGAACCATTGAAAGTGAAGAGAAAAGACCAAGAGCAACAAGGGGCCAATCACGAAGCTTGGTAGACAAATACCTAGCATAGAGGTGCTCATGGGTAAGTAATCATACAAGCTGTTTGGCCGCACCGCTGATAGAGCCCCAATGCCAGATCCCAAAAATAAAGCTAAAATAAATGAGTAAAGACCCAACTCGATAGAAACAGGGAGTTTGCTAGCAATGATCTCCTCAACGCTCCAGCTGGGATAATTGGTTGAGGGCCCAAGTTCACCCTTGAATAAATTGGAAATAAATCGGGCATATTGCAAAGATAGAGGCTGGTCCAATCCATATTGGGCATTCAGCATTTCCAATACAAGAGGATCGGTTTGTTTTTCTCCGTCAAAAGGGCCTCCCGGAGCCATTTTGATCATGATGAAAGAGAGGGTTACGATTGCAAATAGAACAGGCAAAGACTCAACGATCCTCTTTACTATAAACCAAAACAAGCTCACTCTGTTAAATAAAGGTTTCTGTAATCCATCTCATTCATTGCGGTCAATCATTCCAAATCAATCCACTACAATAATGGAGAAAGCTTTACAAGCAATCCAACAATCCTCTCCTTACTAGAATCCTTTAGAAAATTCTTTTTTATTAGGATTTTAGATTCTCCAAATTCCCAATAAATGGTTCTGTTTTCTCAAGGAATTGAAATCGAACTC
Source organism: uncultured Opitutia bacterium (assembly GCA_913049555.1). GTDB lineage: Bacteria > Verrucomicrobiota > Verrucomicrobiia > Opitutales > CAJWYM01 > CAJWYM01. The sequence goes on along the minus strand of CAJWYM010000009.1, from coordinate 23,602 downwards.
TAAAGCTTATACGAATTCCACCCATGAATAATATTTTTCTTTTTTCTTCTAGGACTGTTGTGTAGATTTTAAGCATGAAAATTACCCTCATTGGTGCAGGATCCGTTGTATTCTCTAAAACTTTAGTGGGCGACCTCTTGCAATTTAAAGAATTGCAAGAGGTCACAATCGCTTTGATGGATATCGATCCTAAAAGACTTCAAGTCGCGGATCTTATGATGAAGAAACTAGTCCAAGCTCTTGGAGTAAAGGCCAAGATTGAATCCACCCAAGACCGAGTAGAAGCCATCCGCCATGCGAAATATGTAATTTGCACCATCCAAGTCGGAGGTTATGATCCGGCAACTCTCACGGATTTTGAAATTCCAAAAAAATACGGCCTCCAGCAAACGATTGGAGACACTCTGGGTATAGGTGGTATTTTTAGGGGCCTACGAACAATCCCCGAAATTCTCAAAATTGCTAAAGATATAGAACGTTTTGCACATCCAAATTGCCTACTGCTCAATTATTCCAACCCAATGGCCATGAATTGTTGGGCCGTCAACGAAGCCGTCGGCATTCAAAATGTAGGCCTTTGTCACTCTGTTTTTGGAACGGCTCGGATGCTTTCTAAGCACGCAAATCTAAACTTCGATCATGTCAATTACACAGTTGCAGGAATCAATCACTTGGCTTTTTTCTTGAAGTTTGAGTATCTTGGACAAGATGCTTATCCACTGCTCTTTAAGATTTTAGAAGACCCAGAGCGCAATTTTGAAAAAGTTCGCTATGAGATGATGAGACGAACCGGTTATTTTATAACGGAGTCCAGTGAGCATTTGAGCGAATATCTCCCCTATTTTATTCATCATGGAGAGAAAATGATTCAAGAATTTGAAATTCCAATCGATGAATACCTTAGGCGCTGCAAAAGCATCATCGCTACTTGGGAGGAATCTGAAAAGGAATTATTAGGAGACGGAAAAGAAATAGAAGTGCGTCCTCAATCTCATGAATATGGTTCCTACATTATTCACTCGATAGAAACCAATACCCTACGAACTATTTATGGAAATATTTCAAACCAGGGAAATATTTCAAACCTTCCCCAAGGCTGTTGCATTGAAATTCCCTGCCAAGTGGATGCCAATGGAATCTCTCCTACCTCGATTGGTTCCCTACCCTCCCATCTTGCTGCCCTGTGCCAAACGAATATAAATGTACAGAAACTCACCGTTGAGGCTGCCCTCTCATCCAGAAGAGAGCATATTTACCATGCAGCTATGGTGGACCCGCACACCTCAGTATCCCTCCCATTGGATAAGATCTGGGCAATGTGTGATGATCTGATTGAAGAGCACCAAAAGAACGGTTTTTTACAAGATTTTGAACCCACTCTAAAGCATACGGGCAAGTCTGCTAATGGGTTTAAAGATCGCATCATATTGAGACTAGAAAATGAAGCGTTCGATGCATCCCAAGGTGGCGAATCAGAAATAAGGCTGACCATAGAAAATCCTACATCCAAACCTTTTACATTTAGAAAAAACATCGTTTTTGATTCAAATCTATTGCAAATAAAAAGAGGGTTTAAAGAGACCCTCACCCCTCCTTACTCTAAGGAAGAACATTTGCTTTCAGTAGAGACTTTGAAACCCATCCAGCATCCGATCTCAGTTGAAATTGAAAATGAGGAGCTCCATGTATTAGCTGTCGGCACTCAACTGAATCCCAGAGATATGCTTCACTTATACGAAAAAAGAGAGACTGAATTTGAAATTTTCTTGTCTGGCTTTGTATGTGCTCAAGGAAAAATCTCCTCTGATGGAGAACATTTAAGGATAAGCATGAAGGTGCTTGATTCTGATATATGCCCCAACTACACGCACCCTTCTAAGAGCTCTTGCTCGGAGCTGTTTTTTGCTCCTTTGCACAAAAAACAACAGATTGCTCACTTAATAATCATTCCAGAAAAAGAAGGTTCTTTTGGGATCAGAGACCTTTCAAACCAGTTTGAAGAAATTAAAATAGAAGCTCAAAAAGTTACGGAGATGTACTACAGTTACCAAATCTCAATTCCATTATCTCCTCTCTCTATCGATTTAAACAGCCCTTTTTTATTTGATTCTATCACACATCTCAATGCTCTAGGAGACGCTCACTCTGGAGGTAGAGCCTCTTTGAATGATAAATTCAACTCCCAGTCGCAATCTGGACACTTCAGTCTCGTTCAACCCAAATTGTATCTAAAGGAATAAGCATCCGTTTGCTCTTTTTGGCTGTCTTATTGGCTGTCTTTTTGGGAAAGGAATTTTTAGTTCAGGCTTATTTTTTGGATCCATAGGGAAATAGCAGCCCTTATCCACTTAATTTCCTTCAACTAGGACTTGACTTATGCAAAGCGGATAGTTCCAAATCCAATTCACTGAATCCTCCGCCTCCATCAAAATTATAAGGATCATGACCTATGCGCCTGCAAAATTCGGCGTAATTAATAAGCTCAAAATTCCCTTTAAAATCTTCGACAATTGCAGTCATTGATTCTACCCAATCTCCCGAATTGAGGTAATGAATAAAATCGATCCTTTTGTTTTCAGGGGTATGAATATGTCCACAAATAACACCCGTGCAATTATTCTTTTGTGCAATTAATTTTAAGTGCTTCTCAAAAGAGCTAAGTTTATTCACTGCAGTTTTTATTCGGTCTTTGATGTATTTACTCAATGAAAAATATTCCAATCCCCTCCATTTGCGGTATTTTGCTAGCATATGATTCAACATAAGTAAGTTTTGGTAACCGATATCCCCGAGGATCGCAAAAAATTTACTGTGTTTTGTGACCGTATCGAATACATCGCCATGCAAACAAAGATAGCGGATACCTTTCACAGATACGTGCACATAATTTTCCATAATGCTGATTTTATCAAAATAGACAGGCAAGAAATTTCTCAAAAGTTCATCATGATTGCCCGCTAGATAGATTACTTCCGTATCCTTTTTTTCAGCTATTTTAAGAACCCGACGAACAAAGTAGGTATGTTTTTTTTGCCACCCTCCTTTACGACTGAGACTCCAGCCATCAATGATGTCGCCATTAAGGATGAGCTTTTCAGACCAAGTATGTTTGATAAAATGGTTGACTTCATCAATCTTGCAACCTCGGGTGCCTAAGTGGATATCTGAAAGAATAATTGTTTTGAATTTAAGGGTTTCTGTCTTCATGAGATTTTAAAATAGAGAAGATAAAAAATCATGAACCAGATCGCTTCTACAAGGATGAGACTTTGAAAAACACTTACTCTTCCCTTTGTTTTATACATTTTGCACGTAAATTTATCTAGGGAAATAAAATCGATTGCTTCTTTTTTTTGATTCATAAAAGGAATGATTTCTTTTTTAAACTCGCTTTTTGTTACAGTGAATGTCTTCAATATTTTTAACAAACTGGTCTACAACTTCATCCCATGAAACTTTTAACATTTGTTGTCTGGCGGATGCCCCTATAGTTTGCCACTCACTACGCTTGTTAATAAGTTTGATGGCCTCCTTCATAAAGGTTTCATGATCCCCAAAAGGCGCTAAAAATCCGTTGACATTGTGTTTTATAAATTGGCCCGGAGCTACATAGTCAAAAGCAAGTTCAGGAAGCTCACAAGCCATAGCTTCGGTGACGACATTGCCAAAAGTTTCTGTCGTGCTTGGGAATATGAAGAGATCGCCAGAGGCGTAGTGCGCTGCCAAATCTTCTCCTACTTTACTTCCACAAAAATGAATGTCAGGATGTTTTTTTTCCAGGCTAGTTCTGTAAGGACCTTCACCAACCATAACCAATGAAATTGAAGGTGTGTGTTGTTTGAGCTTTTCATAAATAGAAACCAGTTGTTTTAGATTTTTTTCCTGCGCAATTCGACCAACATAAAGGATCACTGGATCGTCTTGGCAAACACCCCAATTTTCACGAAGAGCCTCTGAACGTCGATGCCTAGAGAAAAGTTTGGTATCCACGCCGCGACTTAATAATTGAACGCGTTCGAAACCACTTTCTTCCAATGTGTTTTTCAACTTTGCATCTGGAACAAAGGTTGCATGCGTTCTGTTATGAAAATACTTTAAATAGGTAAAGACTGATTTTATTAAGAATCGATACAAATAGTAATTTCCATAGGAATGAAAATTAGTATGAAAACTCGAAGTAGTTGGGATGCCCATTTTTTGAGTAGCACTGATTGCCAATAAGCCAAGAGGCCCCTCAGTTGTGACATGAACGATGTCAGGCCGATTCTCTTCCCAAATTTGTTTGAGAAATCGTTTCGAAGTAAAGCCAAATTGTAAATCTGGATAGCTCGGTATTCGCATCCCTTTAACAAGGTACTCTTGATAGGGACTATTGGCTTTACTAGAGGCTGAATCCATTTCTTGCCGAGGTCTTACGATGCTGACTTCAACCCCTCTTTTTGCAAGAAGTAAACTAAGTTTTCCGAGCGTCATGGCGACACCGTTGATCTCAGGTGGAAAAGTCTCAGTGACTAAGCAGAATTTCATTATTACAGAATTTATTGTTTTTTATAAATTTGTCTTGGACTCAAGTTCTGAGCAATTCATTTAATGTAAATTTTTCGAAACATAAGTCACAAGAATGTAACCTTTAAAAACGATATGCTTGTTGCCTTATGGGATAAATTGCCAATTATAAAAATTTAAATTCATGAAAATATTACTGACTTCTCATGGCTCTACTGGAGATATTTATCCCATCATTGCACTGGGTAAAGCCTTGCTAAAAAATGGACACATCGTGCGATTTTCTTGCGCACCTTTGTTTAAAGATGAAATTGAGCAGGCAGGGATCACATTCCTTCATTTACCCCCCGATTGGAAACAGGAAGTTTTTACGGAATGTATGCGAGAGCTGGATCGACAACCGAATGTTTTGAGGTTGCTCAGACAGATCTACCGCAGCGGCTTGCCTTTTATGGGAGAGCTCATTGATCGGATGGATCGTTATATAGCGGGCCACGATCTCGTAATCGGCTCTTATGTTTTCCCCCATATAGGAGTTTTAGCTGAAAAACATCAAGTTCCTTTTGCAGTAGTTGTCTTTTCTCACAATGTGGTGCCCTCTAAAAGTAATGCGCCTGAATTTGTTCCTAAGTTGCGAGCTTTTCCCAAATGGATCCGAGAAAGATGGAATCGTTTGGCTTGGTGCATGGTGAGTGGAATCATAGATATGACCGTGAACCGAGTAATCCATCCAGTATTGAGAGAGAAAAACTTACCCAAGATGAAACATTTTCTGCTCAAACCAGCAGATCTTTGTATAGTTGCTGTATCCCGAGAACTAATGAAAGGAGTTTGTGTATCGGAGCGATTTAAAACGGTTGGGTATTTACGAAATCAAACCGCTTATGACCCAGAAATAGAAAAAGAACTCGATGCATTTTGCCAAGGTGAAAAAGTCTCCATTTTGAACTTTGGGAGCGTATCCTTCGATCACATCGAGGGCGTGATGAGTCGATTTGAAAAATATTGGGAGAAAGGGAAAAAGATCATTCTTCAAAGTGGATGGGCTGGACTCTCTCTTAAAAGCTTCGGGAATGAATTTAAAACAATCGGTAAAATGTCTCACAATCAACTTTTTCGACGCGCTTCGGTAGTGATTCACCACGGAGGTGCTGGCACTACGGCTGCTGTTTTTCATGCAGGCAAACCCCAGATTGTAGTGCCCCATTTTGGGGATCAATACTTTTGGGCATCAGAAGTTTGCAGAAGAAGCTGTGGTCTATCGGTACCCCAAAAAAACTGGCCTGAACTCTTGCCAGAGGCTGTGAGCAAAATTCAAAAACAAAAAAAATACCTTCAAAATGCAGAAAGTTTTGCAGCGATTCTTGCGAAAGAAAATGGACCCGCCTGCGCAGCAAAAATTATCGAAGATTATGTTGCGCATCGTTGATATTACAGCCTCCTATTTTGACCTTTAAATTGAAAAGCTTATCAACAAAGTAGCAAAAGTCTTAAGACTTTTTTGTTTTAAATTTTGAATAATGAGTTGCTGAATTTCAGCCATCAAAATTTTCACATTTCCTTAACCCGGGAAGAAAAAATGGACAAAAGCCTGACAATATGAGTTGCTTCATTATATAATAATACTTTTTAATTGAACTTTGTAACATTTGAACCAAAACTTCGTTCTAACTTGGATAGAACAAAACATCCCTTAAATAAAATTATGCGAACTCTTAAATCGAATCTTCTTTGTTTTCTAATGCTCTCTTTAATCCCTATTTCTTCCAATGCGACGGAGGCCATTTTTAACATGGACGAGATTTTGAATGAAAAGACTTTAAAACCTGAAATCATTAAAGATTGGCATTCTGTTAAAGGTCGCATTCAAACAAGGCAAAAACAAATCACAATCTGTGTGGGTTCCCTTTGGGAGGGAGCAGAGCTTCGGATTCCAGTTCGTTTTGTCGTTCCTGCAAATTCTAAAGCGAAAGGCTTTTGGTTGACAGGAGGGCATCAATTAAAACATCTGGAGAATTCTGTTCGGCCCAATCCCATTGAGCAAGAACTTCTTTCCAGAGGAATCGGGCTTGTTTATACCATTGTTCAAGTCCCAAAAAGTTATGGAGATGAGAAGTTAGGAAACCAAATGAATGCTCAGTTTCTTAAAACTCTAAACACTCGATACTCGATCCAATATTGGGGCTGGCCTGCAATTCTCATGAGGTCCATTACAGCAGCCTACTCCGAGAAAGAACACTTTGAACCCGGTAAAATAGCGATCTCTGGAGGTTCTAAAAATGGAGCCTCTCCTTCAGTGGCCGTTATCCACGACAAGCGTATCACCGCGGTCTTTGCAACCGTATCCCCGATATGGGAGTCTCCCCTGCGAATGTGCGATACAGAGGCTTGGGAAAAATGGAAGCAAGTTCCCGTCCGCAATCAAAAACACAGCGATCATCGCTTCTTGGGAGGAACTTACGGTCCCATTTACAATCGAGATGCTATGAATGCGGGACACAATTGGAAAGACTTGCAGAATCTAGCTAATGAAGTGGCTCCTCAAGTTTTTATTTCTCAAAATTTAGGCCAATTAAAAGAAAGAGGAGTGGATCTTTTATTTCACCCTGGAACCCATGATTTCGTAGCATTCGATCTCCAATGGGGCAGCTCGAGGTATCCACAAATCCCGATCTATTTAAAAGCCAACACGGGTCATGGTTTTAAAAAAGGACACCCAAAAGCCGAGAAAAGACAACAAAACTTGCCTGCATTCCTTTATGCACATTTTTTGGATGAGGTTGAAAAACCATTAAAATCTCCCAAGATAGAATGTAAAAAAGAGGGCAACAAACTTTTAGTATCCGTAATTTTTGCACCCGATCAAAAAGCGGAAACGGGTCAACTTTTTTGGATGTTTGATCGAGGACCCGATGGAACGAGCCAATACATCACCGATTTGTTCCCTGTCGAAAATGAGACTTTTATGAACTTCGATACCGATGCCAATATTTGGCGTGCAATCATTCCTCTAGCTCCGGAGGCAAAGCATATAGACCTTTTTTCTACTCACAGAAAAACAGTCTCCACAAAGAAAGAGGATTTGGCCACCTATTTATCTTCCCCTTATAGGAGGCTGGCATTATAAATAAACCCATCCAAAGTTATCAGAGTTCTTAAGCTTTAATGATTTAAATTTTCTTAAATTCATTCAATGGTTTTCACATCTTTGTAACTGTAAAATGCAATAGAAAATTAAAAAACTCTTTCTTTGCTCAAGCTTTTGGGTTGGAAAATCCAATCCAAAATCCAACGTATCCTTTATAAATTTCATAAAGCATGGCAATGGAATAAAGGTTCCTTTCTTTTATTTTAAAACTAGGAATCCACTTTCAGTATTAGAGTCGTTTCGACCTGTTTGAATCATTTTGTTTGAAAATAATAATTTGAAATTAAAAACGTCTTATTTCCACCTCGCAAGGAACTTTGGATTTGTATTCAATTTAGATACATAATTTATGCTTAGAATCTCTGAAATTAAACTGCCTCTCGACCATGAAGAGGATGCCCTGAAAACTTCCATCCTAAAAAAGTTGAAGATCTCCGGCAATCGATTGCAGAACTACTCGATCTTCAAACGCAGTTATGATGCCAGAAAAAAAAAGGAGATCACCCTCATTTACACTTTAGATCTTTCCTTAATCGATGAAGAAAGTCTCCTTAAAAAATTCGAACAGGACCCCCATGTTCGCAAAACCCCTAATATGGAATATCGGTTTGTTGGAAAAGCTCCCGATCCCTTAAAGTCTAGGCCCATTGTAATTGGTATGGGCCCCTCAGGACTGTTTACAGGTTTAATTTTAGCTCAAATGGGGTTTCAACCTCTTATCCTCGAGCGGGGAAAGGCAGTTCGAGAGCGAGCCAAAGATACCTTTCAATTCTGGAGAGATGGCACTTTAGATGTTGAATCCAATGTTCAATTTGGAGAAGGCGGAGCAGGAACCTTTTCAGATGGAAAGCTTTACAGTCAGGTTAAAGATGCTGAATACAGAAGCAGAAAAGTTCTCAAAGAATTTGTAGATGCTGGGGCCCCAGATGAGATCTTATACTTAAGCAAACCCCATATTGGAACTTTTCGCCTCGTCTCGATGGTTGAAAAAATGCGTTCTAAAATTGAATCCCTTGGAGGTGAAATCCGCTTTGGTGCAAAAGTTCAGAAAATAAATAGAAAGCAAGGGAAAATACTTGGAGTCACGCTTCAATCTGGAGAAGAAATCGGTAGCAATCATGTCGCGCTTGCTGTGGGACACAGTTCTCGAGACACTTTTTATATGCTACACGAAGAGGGGGTTTATATTGAACCCAAACCCTTCTCAATTGGATTTAGAATTGAGCACCCTCAGTCATTGATTGATACTGCCAGATTTGGCCCTCACAAAGGGAATCCAATTCTAGGATCTGCAGATTACAAACTCGTCCACCATTGCAAAGGCGGAAGAACCGTTTACAGCTTTTGTATGTGTCCTGGAGGAACAGTGGTGGCTGCCACCTCTGAAAAAGGTCGGGTCGTCACAAATGGAATGAGTCAATACTCCAGAAATGAGCGCAATGCAAACTCTGCAATTGTTTGCAGCATTTCTCCAGAAAGAGATTACCCCGGGGATCCACTGGCTGGGATAGAATTCCAAAGAAAACTGGAAGAGAGGGCTTTTGAATTGGGAGGAAAAAATTATCAAGCTCCAGGTCAATTGCTTGGAGATTTTTTGGAGGACAAAGCCTCGACTGAATTCGGGTCTGTTACCCCCTCTTACACTCCAGGTGTTAAACTTTGTAACCTTTCAGAAAGCTTACCTAAATACGCGATTGAAGCTATTCGAGAAGCCATTCCGAAATTCAGCAAAAAAATAAAAGGCTTCCAACTTAAAGATGCCTTGTTGACCGGTATTGAAACTCGGACTTCCTCCCCAATCTGTATCAAACGTGATTCGACTTTTCAGAGTATCAATACGATCGGCCTCTATCCTACTGGTGAGGGAGCTGGATATGCCGGTGGCATTCTATCCGCATCTATTGATGGAATTAAGGTAGCAGAGGCGATTGCAAAAGATATTTTAAATCTTCAAAAAAATGAATCCTAATTCCAACAAAGACCCTCTTCATGGGATTACTTTAGAAAAGATTTTAACAGTCTTAGAGGAGCATTATGGATGGGAAAAAATGGGTGAAAAAGTCAGTATAAAATGCTTCAAAAACGAGCCTAGTATTAAATCCAGCTTGATCTTTTTAAGAAAAACTCCTTGGGCACGAGAAAAAGTAGAGAACTTGTATATTCGCCATCTAAACAATCCCTGGAATCGAGCAAAGCGCCAAGACAAATAGCAACCCTTTTAATTACTCATGAAAAAACGTTACCTTTTTATTTCCATTGCCCTTTGCATCGTGATTGGAATTCTCTATTTCAACAAAGATGCGAAAAAAAAGAATTCCGGTTACAAAAAACCAAAGGCTGGGATTGTCATCGAAGTCACCCAATTAAAGCGAATTGATATTAATATCAACAAAAACTATATTGGGACCCTCTATCCATCCAAAAAGTTCAACGTAACCTCTCGTATTTCAGGAAGAGTCAAAAAGTTGCACTATGACATCGGAGACCCCATTGAGAATGCAGCTGTTATTGCAGAATTAGAAGACACTCTTTCACGTCTTGAGTATGAACAAGTCCGAGGAAACCTCAAAATCAATCAATCTAAAATGAGGCAAAAAGAACTTGCAATCTCTCTCGCTGAAAATGAATTCAACCGAATGTTAGCTCTCAGGGATAGAAAAGTAATCTCTGAATCGGACTTAGAGAAAGCTAAATTCAGACTAGAACAAGAAAAAATCACTTATCAAATAGACAAAGCCAATCTAGCTTCTCAGCAGACTGAAGTCCAAATAGCTGATTTTAAACTCCAACAGACGAAAATCACTGCTTTCTGGTCCAATGCTGAAAAAGACAATGCCTACCCAAGAATTGTTGGAGAACGTTTTGTGGATGAAGGCACGGTAATCAATCCAAACACTCCCATTGTTTCTATCTTGGATATCAAAGAGCTTTTTGCTGAAATCTTTGTAGGAGAGAAAGAGTATCCAAATTTCAGAGATAAAATGAAAGTGAAGATTAAAGTAGATTCTCATCCAAAAGAGGAATTTGTAGGAATCATCTCTCGCATTGCCCCCTTCATAAATGATAACACTCGACAAGCGAAAGTTCAAATTAAGATCCAGAATCCTGATTCTAAATTAAGACCTGGAATGTTTGCTCGCTGCTCAGTAAATCTCAAATCCTTTAAGGAGGTTCCCACATTGCATAAAAGATGCATTGTAAATAGAAAGGATTTAAACGGGGTTTATATCTACAACCCAGAAACACAGATGGCTAGTTTCCAGCCAGTTCAATTGGGCAAATACCAAAGCAAAAGAATTGAAATATTAAATCCAGAAGCGTTGGATGACAAATGGATCGTATCCACAGGTCAACACATTCTGAGAGAAGGTGAAAAAGTCTCTTTACTCAAACAATCCGCTTTAACAGAGACTGTAGACCCCCTTCTTGAACAATCTAAAAAGTAAGAATCCAAAGCGATGAGTGTATCAAAATTTATTGTTACTAGGCCCATTTTTGTGTCTATGATTGCTCTGATCGTTGTCTTGATGGGCTGTATTGCTTTTTTGCGAATTCCCATTGAACTGATGCCAGATACTACCGTTCCAACCCTGACGGTTCGAGTGAATGTGAATGGAACCAGTCCCACAGAGATCGAGAAGAATATTACTCGACCGATTGAAGACACTTTAAGTTCTCTGGAAGGTCTAAAAAACATAACCTCCAGTTCTAGGAGCGGTCGCTGCTTTATAAGGCTTATATTCGATTGGGGAGTCGATATCTCTGAAGCTCAAAGAGAAGTGTTACAAAGAGTCGCAAAAATTGAAAAAGACTTACCTCCCGAGGCTTCCAAAGTTTTTGTTCAAAAATACGATGCAAACGACCTGCCCTTACTCGTTTTTGGAATTACCTCTGAAATTTCCATTCCCAACATAACCAACTTACTGGAAGACCAATTGTTGCCTATCTTAATGAGAATCGAGGGGGTTTCCAATGTGGATATTTGGGGTGGAACGGAAAGAGAAGTTCAAGTCTCCATGGATCTGAAAAAACTCAAGGCTTTAAAATTAAGCATCACGGAAATCGCAAATATTTTAAAAAAGAAAAATTTTACTTTAAGTGCTGGAACCATCACGACTGGAAATACTCGGACAACCCTAAGAATTGCTGCTGATATCAACCGAATATGGAAACTCAGAAACTTGGTAATTAAAAACAATGATGATGGAAATATTTTCCTCAATGACATTGCAACTGTTCGATTGATCCCTCGCAAAAACAACCATATCAGTTATGTAAATGGTGAGCGGGGTCTAAGAATTGCTCTCTATAAAAGTTCGGGGTCTAACACTGTTAAAGTAGCAAAGAATGCCATTCAAGTCATCGAACGATTCCACAAGGCAAACCAAAAATTCTCCTACACAGAAATTTTCAATACTTCCATTTATGTCGAGAACTCAATCAACAATGTTCTATTCTCCGTTTTGTACGGAGGGATTCTCGCAATTGTGGTCTTGATTGTTTTCCTTCGCAATTTAAGAAGCACTTTGGTCATTGGGATTTCAATTCCAATCTCGGTGATTGCTACTTTTGCCCTGCTTTACTTCAACGATTTAACCCTAAACTTGATGACCATTGGTGGTTTAGGATTAGGAATTGGCATGCTGGTTGACAATGCAATCGTTGTTTTAGAAAACATTATGCGGCTTCGGAAAAAGGGACTCAGTGTATTAGAAGCAGCGATTCAAGGTCCAAGAGAGGTTCGTTCCTCAGTGATTGCCAGCACAATAACCACTTTAATTGTCTTTTTGCCCGTGATTTTCATCCAAGGGGTTACGAGCCTTCTTTTTAAGGAACTGGCAATTGTTATTATTTTTTCCATGCTGGTTTCTCTGATCGTTGCCATCTTTTTAATACCCACATTATCAGCGCTCCTACTCAGTAAGACAGAAAAGATAAAAGAAAAAGGAATTTGGAGATTTTTTGAACAAGGTTTTGAATGGGTGGATTTTAAATACAACGAAATCCTAAAAACCTCTCTTGAAAACCGTTTTTCAACTCTATTCATCTGTTTTTTATTGTTTGTATCCGCTCTCGTTTTGATTCCGAAAATTGGATCGGAATTCATGCCTTACGCAGACCCAGGAGAAGTTCGGGTGTATGCAAATATGGGTAAGGGAACGCCCATGGAGGTGATGGAAGAGAACATGCTTCATATGGTTCAAGTAATTAAAAGTGAATTTCCTGAAGTTAAGAACTCTATGGCATACATTAGAGATGCCACAGAAAGTAATTGGGCTTTCATCAATCTCTCTTTGGTAAGTCCAAAGGAGCGATCTATGAGTGCGAAACAAATTCTATCTAAAATTCGAGAGCGCTTTCATTCACTACTCGGTGTCAAAGTTTCTGGAAGAGTTCCAAAAAGTCCGTTTGTTCCCAAAATGCCAAACAGCTCAGGAAACAATATTGACATTGAAATTCGGGGATACAACCTCAACCGTTTCTTTCCAATAGCACTACAACTCAAGGAAAGGCTAGAGACCCTAGAAGGGATTGAAGAAGTAAATGTTCCGGAGGAACGCACCAAAAATGAAAAACTGATTGTTGCGGATCGACAAAAAATAAGTGATCTCGGCCTTTCACTGCCTTCACTGGCAACAGAGATTAAGACGCTCACCACTGGGCTTCAGGGTGGAAAGCTAATAGACCGAGGAGAGGAGTATGAAATCCGAATTCAGGCAAAAGAAAATGAGAACCTGACTTCAGAAGACATCCTGTCCATGTCTGTCTACAACAAATATGAGGAACCTATCATGATGAGTAATTTAGTCCGAGTTGAGGACTATGTTGGACCAGACCGGATTGAGCGGGACAGTCGCCAGCGAATCCTGAGGTTAGGAATTGAAACCAATGATTTTATAAATGAATCTGTTACCGTTCAAGAGATCCAAGAATTGCTTCAAGATTTTCCAACACCAGCAGGATTCGGGATTTTAATTGGTGGGAATTACCAAGAGCAAATCGAATCCAACCGGGATTTAGCTACCTCCCTAATCTTGGTCATCCTTTTGGTATATATGGTCATGGCAGCCCAATTTGAATCTCTGATAGATCCATTTATCATTATGTTTTCCGTTCCTATGGCTGCCATTGGGGTTCTCTGGATTTTATACCTCACAAATACGACCTTTAATATGCAATCAAACATCGGATGTGTAATGTTGGCAGGCATTGTGGTCAACAATGCAATTCTACTGGTTCATCAAGCCAACGAAATAGGTAAAACTAAAAGATCCGCAAAAGAATCGATTGTTCTTGCTGCCAAGCAAAGGTTGCGTCCCATCTTAATTACCACCACAACAACTATACTGGGTCTTACTCCAATTGCTCTAGGTTTTGGCGATGGTGGAGAAGCACAAGCACCCATGGCTCGGGCGGTATTAGGTGGATTGATTAGTTCTACTTTTATTACCCTTGTTTTGGTTCCAATTATTTACTCATTTTTTAAGAAAAAAACATGATTAAGGCCATTATAACAATCTGTTTTCTATGCCTGTCGTCACAAAGCTACGGGTTTGAATGGGTCGAAGACACAAACAACGAACCACCAGTTTTATTAAGTTTAGAAGAAGCTTTGATTCTTGCAATTAAGAATAATCCATCCTTAAAAATCCAAAAAATAGTTCCTGAATTGAATCAACAATTAGAAATTATTCAGGATGCTCTTTTTGATCCTGAATTTTCCTCTTCCACTCAAGTATCCACCGAAAGTAAACTATCGAGTGATCAAGATCGAAGTGCCAAAGATTTTAATGCAGCCTTGGGTGTCAGTAAAAGAACCTTTTCAGGAGGAGCCATGCGTGTGGATGTTTCTGTAAATAGAGAAGAATCGACCGGAGTCACCAATGACAACCAAGATTTTACAGATTCTATCGATACAGAATTTACTTTCAATCAACCCTTGTTGGAAGGTCGAGGATCCAAAATATCACGGGTCCATGTCCAAAAAGCGAGGCTAAACACTGCTTATTCGAAACATCAAGTTCGCAGATTTATAGAAACACTCTTATTCAATACAAGCAACCGCTATTGGGACTATTATTTAGAAAAAGAAAAACTGAAAGTTTTCCAAGAGTCTTACCAGCTTGCGCTCAAACACCAACAGGATGTTGAAGCCTTTATTGAGACCGGTAAAGTTGCCGAAATTGAACTTGCAATTGTGCAAGCAGAAGTTTCCTCTCGCAAAGAAAGGTTGATAAAAGCACAGGGTCTCATTTACAAAAGTAAATTGCAACTCATCCACTTTATTCATAATTACAGCCCTTTATCCGAAGATTGGATGCAAAATATACTCCCCAACACCGATCCAGCCAAGATTTACTCAAAACTTGAAAGGGTTCAAAACTATCTCGAAGTTGCAATTCAAAAAAGGCCTGAGATACAACAGGCTCAGATTGATATTGAGAAGAGTGAACTTGAGTGGATGGAGACTAAAAATGGCTTACTCCCAAAATTAGATTTTTTCATTTCCCTTGGGAATACTCAATACTCCAACTCATTTGTTAGTGATGGACAGACCCATAACAGTAAACAAAGTGTTCAACTTGGATTGAACTATCGCTTTCCAGTCAGCCAACATGCTGACAAAGCCCGTCACAGAAGAAGTGAATTGATAAAAGAACGGGAGATCTATGCACTCGACAATCTTTACAAAACAATTGGACAAGACGTTCGAATGGCTTACATAGATTGCCAAACCAATTTAGAGAGCATTAAAACTGGAGCCATTACAAAGAAGTTGCGAATCAAGTCTCTCAAAAACCAAGAGATCAAATTTGAACTCGGCAATGCTACAAATACAGATATTGCAAACTCTCAAAGAGACTTGTTACAAAGTCAAATCAACTACACTACAGCGATTATTTCATACATCAAATCCAGAAACAAACTTCACTACCTGGACAGCACCCTTGTAGAAAGAACACGGATTCAAGTAAACTAATCCAAGAAGTTAAAGAATCCATTTGCAACACGAATCTCCACCTACAAAAAAATGTGGATTTAAAGAGGATTTTAGAGCAGACCTTTTATATTGATATTGCGGTCTCGTAATGTATATTTGCGACATTAGCAAAAAACAAGACAGAATAGCGGTTATTATATCTCCAGACCTTATGAGGAAGGTTTCAAAAGGATTTTCCTCTTTTGTGGGGAAAAATCTTGAATTCTGGCAACTGGATCTCTACCGAAATCCGGAAGATATTTATAGTCGGCTCTCGGAGTGGAATCCCAGTGGGATCATCAGTGAATTTCACCCCTACATCTCTGAGATCCTCTTTTCTTTAAACAAACCCACTGTATTCATCCAAAGTCAACTTCTCATTGAAGGTACTTGCCAAGTGAATGCAGATGATCTTCTAAATGCAAAAATTGCGGTGCAACACTTTCAAGAAAATGGGTACAAGCACTTTGCTTATTATGGCATTTTTGACCCCCTCGCTGAAAATTTAAAATACAGCTTCAAAGAGTTTGCCCCTTCCAGTTCCGTTTTTATTTTTGAAGACAAAATCAAAACCTTTCGGCGAGGCATAGAATACTGGAAAAGGCCCAACAAAAAATTTGCAGAGTGGATCCAGTCTCTTCCAAAACCAATTGGAATCTTTGCAGCGCACGATCCCCTAGCAAGAAATTTAATGGAAACCTGTCACGATCTAAATATCAAGGTTCCTGAGGAAATTGCCATCTTATCTGCTAACAATGATCCAATCGTCTGCGAGATGACTTACCCTCAGATATCCGCAATCGAGATCGATTGGAAAGAAGTCGGCAAAAAAGCAGCTGAGGTGGTTATTGACTGGATTCAAAATAAAAAAATACCAGCGGTTCAAGACTATCCAATCCCACCCAAAGCACTTATCAAGCGCTCTTCAACACAACTTTCAGATGGGCAGGACTTAAGAGTGAGACAAGCCATCGACTATATTCGAGAGAATTTTCAAAAAGGGATTCATGTGAATGATATTCTTCAACAGGTTCCGATCCACCGAAGAACTCTGGAAAGAAAGTTTAAAGAACTACTAGGACGAAGTCCAAAAGAGGAAATCCTAAGACATCAAAAGAATTTTGCCTTGGATTTACTGAAAACAACCCAAACGGATATCGCATCCATTTCGGAATTGGCTGGCTTCTCCAGTCCTGGACAAATGGCAACTCATCTAAAAAGTGAGTTCCATCGAACCGCCACTCAAATCCGAAAAGAATCCTGAATTTTAAAAAACTCTGTATTTACAATACTACATCAGAAAGCAAGCCTTGAGTGAAATTGATACCAGTAGAGAAAATAAATTGTCGCATTTTAATATATTAATACCGCAAATTAATCTTAAATAATTTTTAAAAATCGTTATAATACTCTTTTAACAAAAGAACTCATATTATGGCGAATGTAGAAATTAAAAATCTTGATAAAGTATATCCGGGAGATTCAAAAACCCCTGATTTTAAGGCAGTTCATGGAATCAATCTAGACATTAGAGACAAAGAATTTATGGTTTTTGTTGGCCCTTCAGGTTGCGCAAAATCAACTACGCTTAGAATGATTGCAGGCTTGGAAGAAATAACTGGAGGCGAAATCAGCATTGGTGGAAGGGTTGTGAATGATGTTCTTCCAAAAGATAGAGACATTGCCATGGTGTTTCAAAATTATGCACTCTATCCCCACATGAATCTTTTTGATAACATGGCCTTTGGTCTCAAATTAAGAAAAATGCCAAAAGCTGAAATCAAAAAGCGCGTTGACGATGCGGCTAAAATCCTAGGCTTAGATGAAATCTTGGATCGTAAACCAAAAGCACTTTCAGGAGGTCAAAGACAAAGGGTGGCACTCGGTCGAGCCATTGTTCGTCAACCAGAAGTATTTCTTTTTGATGAACCTCTCTCAAACTTGGATGCAAAAATGAGAGTTCAGATGCGGACTGAAATTACCAAATTGCACAAACAATTGGATGCAACCATGATCTACGTTACCCATGATCAAACAGAAGCGATGACAATGGGAGATCGAATCACAGTCATGAAAACCGGTCGCATCCAACAAGTAGATACACCCATGGGAATTTATAACAACCCCGCTAACATGTTTGTTGCTGGATTTATTGGAAGTCCTCCAATGAACTTTTTCTATGGTTCCGTTCAAAATGAAGGTGGAGAAACTTACTTTTTAGAAAAAGGTTCGGATACAAAGATCAAACTTACCGATCGTTTAGCAAAAGCTGCTGAGTCAGCAACTGCCAAAGAACTTGTTTTAGGGGTTAGACCTGAGGATATACTCGACTCCAAAAATGAGCTTCCTAGTGATGGTGAATTCGCAAAAATCAAATCCAAAGTGGAACTTTCAGAATCTATGGGTGCGGAAACTTACCTCTACTTGAGTACCAATCAGCACAAATTTATTGCTCGGGTTGGAAGCGCATTTCAATACGAGATGGACAGTCAGCTAGAAGTGGCAGTCAATCTTAAAAAAGCCCACTTATTCGATTCAGAAAGCGAAGAACTGCTTTCAAGAATCTAATTGCTTTTTCTCCCACATACTAGATTTAAAATCTATCATTTCGTTTTCGAAAGCGGCTCTTATGTAGAGTCGCTTTTTTTATTGAGGAGTTTCCAAAAGAATTCATTTGTGCGATATAAAGTTCATAAGAATTCCAAAAGATTTTAAAAAAGAGAGGAAATCCCAATTCAAAAGAACGAGTGAATCCATCTAAAACCCTCAATAGCTCAGTTGAGAGTAGAGAATATCATCCATATTATGATTCGAAATGACTTACGAAATTCTGAAGTAGTAGCCTCTGGCTACATCGAAGATTTTCGTATGTTATTGCAGTTTATAAGATTGATGATAAATAAGCGAGTCAACTGAGGAATTTAGGATAACAGATCTTCTTTTCGAATCGAACCATTCAACGATCCACTAAATTTTCAGGAGACAAATCGTTTGCATAGAATTTTAATGATTCAATTGGAAGAATAAAATCCTCAAACAGTTGAGTTATTGGGAACTTTTGGACGTTTTGTAAGCTTACTGTACTCTAGATTGGGTTCAGGAATCAATGCCTCTATTTGGACTTGCCAGTCTTTCAAGTCCGCACTCATTTCTTGAAGACGATCCGGTTCTTGATCCGCTAAATTCATTTTTTCACTCGGATCGTCCTTTAAATTATAAAGTTCAAAACGATCCTCCTCAAAAAATTGGATTAATTTCCAATCTCCATAGACGCAGCTTGAGGAGGGAGTTCCCCCTTGATTCGAATAATGGGGATAATGCCAATAAATCGTTTTCCTTTCTAAAGCACCGCTTTCTTTTAACAAAGGCAATAAACTTTCACCATCCCTATGTTGTTCGGGCATTAAATCAAGACCACAGGCTTCTAAAATAGTTGGATAGAAATCTGTGCTTGTAACCGCTTGGTTGCATTCAGAAGACGCCCGAACCTCCTCGGGCCATTTAATAAGCTGACAGACCCGAGTGCCCCCCTCATAGTTCCAGCCTTTACCCTCTGTGTAAGGAGCATTGCAAGTAGGAGATCCTTCTGCGCTTGAAAGACCACCGTTGTCTGAGGTAAAGACAACGATTGTATTGTTTTCCAAACCTTGCTCCTTTATAGAAAGTAAGGTGCGCCCAATATTGGTATCCAAGTTCTCAATCATTGCTGCATAAATTGGATGAGATTGAAACGTTCTTCTTTCTATCTTTAGATGCTCTTTATGCAAACACCAAAAATGCTCTCCAACTTCAATCGGGTTTATAGAATCTAAACCCATTCGCCTCGCTTTCTCCTCATATTTCCTAACTAAATTTTCAGGAGCATTCAAAGGCGTGTGAACTGCATAATGAGACAAATGCATAAAAAAAGGGCGATCCTCTCGATTTTCAATCAAATCAATAGCCCGATCGGTCAGAAAATCCGTCAAATAAGTTCCGTCCTCAGCATTCTCCAATCCCTCAATATCCCAAGGACTAAAATAACCATTATGCGGAGACCCTTGATGACAACCACCTATGTTTCTCTCAAATCCATGATTCTCTGGGAAAAAATCTTGATCGCCCAAATGCCATTTCCCCACATGCCAAGTCTGATATCCATTTTCTTTCAAAGTCAAAGCAATCGATTTCTCTTCGAGCGGTAAATAATGTAAATAAGGAACATCCTTCAATTTACCGGATGCATCTCCACCAATCCACTGGGTCATTCCAATTCTGGCTGGATATTTTCCAGATAATATGCTGGCTCTCGTAGGTGAGCATACTGGACAGGATGCATAAGCTTGTTTAAAGATCATTCCCTCTGAGGCCAATCGATCAAGATGAGGGGTTTCATAAAAAGAACTTCCATAGCAACCAAGATCTTTAATACCCAAATCATCTATCAAAATAAATAAAATATTTGGTTTCCTCATTGAGTCCCTATTTTGCATGGTATGTTGATAGCTGTTTATTTGCATATGTCAATAATTCTTAAAATCCACCTATTAGAATAATCATTTATAGATCCTATTTTCTATTAGTTTTTAGTGATTTATAAGATCTCATAACTTACATATGTAATTATAAAACCCAAGGTTGACATTTTTATATTTGTAAATTGACGAATATTTGACAGATTAATTGCATGTCTGTTGACTTTGAAATATCCCATTTGCCAAAGAATTTACAAAAAGCAATTCATGCCATTGCAAAACAAATCAAAACAGGGGCAGTAAAAGCAGAAACCAACCTACCCTCTGTTCGAGTCTTTTCAGAAATTCTCCAATTTAATAGACAAACCACTTGGCTTGCACTGAAAGAACTAGAAAATCAAAAATGGCTCACCGCTCAAAAAAATGGCCGGTATCGTCTCTCGGATTCAGTGCAACAACTTGTTTTTAAAAGCATGTCTGTAACTATGGTGACAAACGGATCTGCCTATATTCGATTTCCTCGGCACCAAGAACTCTTTTTTCGTCTACAGCAACAGCTGAAAGCCATTGATATAGAACTTCAACTCGAAGTCTATAATTCCCTAAATGACAACATTGACTATCAAAAACTTGAAGAAAAGGATCTAATCCTTCTGACAGGGGATGTAAGTGAAGTTTTTGAACGAATCAAAAACAGCCCTTGTAAAATCATGGGTCTCAATGTCGACTATGCTATGAAGTGTTCCCACATCATAAATCCTGATAGTTTTAAAAGCGGACAAGAAGCGGCCCGACATGCAAATAAATCGACCGTAAAAAAAGCCGCAATCGTTTCGTTCTCAAGAGACAACAACAAACCTTGGATTCACAAAGAACTTAGGTATGAGGGATTCAAACATATTTGGATGGAAAGCGGCAATTTACTGCAAGATCTAACTCGCATTGAAGTTTTAGAAAGTAAAAATTATTTGAACGATGCCAATCATCTTCACAAAGAAATCTCAAAACACTCCGATGCTGAGCTTTTCTTCTGTTTAGACGAGCGTTCTTCTATAATTGTCACAAACAGTTTAGATAATCTCGGAAAAAAAGTTCCTCATGACACTCAGGTAATTGGTTATGATGTGACTGAAATTTCCAGATTTTCAAATCTTTCTATTTCCGGCTTTGAACAAAATTTCGTCGAGATGGCCAACCAAACGATTCATGTCATACAAAACGATTTGGAAAAAGAGGTCTTTGATAAAATTCATGTAGACTTGGTGCATCGTGAGACCACTCAAAATAAAAGGTAATTATCCACATGCCATCTTTCAAAATAAATGGCTCCTCTTGAAAATCCAACCCATGAAGCTCATTAAGACCCAAGCTCTAGACTCAGGAATACCGAATTGAAGATTGGTTCATCATTACAATTTATATATTTTTAACAAAGACTTTGTAAGCATACGATGACAATTCGATTTTAAAAATTCTCTCTTTTAAGTTGTAACAATTCATCAACTAATAAAAAGATCAGTCTTTATTTGTTCTCAGATGGTTTTTTCAATGAAACACATAGCCATTATCCCAAACGATAGTATAGTTGTCCATTCGTTTGCTAAAACAATATACATCAACATAGACTTCAACCGCCCCTAATTTGATTTTTTTAAGTTCTAAATCGAATGTATCATCAGGTTCAGCAGATAAAGAAATTTCGTCTCCAAGTTTTTTTATCAATAAGAAATAGCCACCTTTATCTGCGATATGTCGCTCAAATGCATATAAGTTTTCTAGTGCTTCTTCAGAGATATCCATGCTTAATTAGTTTTTTTTGTGGACATTCGCACCCCATACCAAACTGTAATATACCAAAATCTGCTCCAGGATCTGAAAGTTCATAATAACAATATTTTACGAAAACTGATTCATCATTTGAGCAGTATATATTACCTGACCCTATTCATATCCATATTCCTGTGCATATCTTTAATTAGAATAGTCAACCCGCTTTGCGAGATCCACTACCAATGACCGAACTATCTAACGCAGTCTGTCTGAAAAGTAGAGGCTTTTCCTAGAGTCTGCAAGTCCCAAAGCTAAATGCAAGGGTTGAACAAGTCCCGCACGCGGGACGCAGTGAATAAACGCGTTTGTTAAGCCGAAATGAAGTTTGTAGGAATAGTGACAGGTCGCCTAGATAGAGCCTGCGATCTTGAACTTTCCTATTGTTCTTGAAAGTATTCTTCTTGATTGGTTAGCCAATAAAGAGCTTTTATCTGTGCTGATACTGGAGCGACTTGATGCCCTCCTTCGAAAGCTATGACTGCAATTTCACAATCTCTTTTCTCTAACACTTCAGTATCTGGCTCAACATATTGATTTGCCGCATGATCTTGATTCCCATTAACAAACGCAACTTTCATTTTAGGATATTCTAGATCATAATAATCTTTTCCTCCAAGCCAGCCTCCCATTGATAAAATTCCAGCCCATGGTCGTTCTATCCATGCAGCATAATGAAAAGCTCGCCAAGCACCTCCAGAAGCTCCTCCCATATATAATTTAGTAGAATTATGAACTACAGTAGCTTCTATAAAAGGTAACAATTCGACAAAGCGATCATACAATGCTTTTTCTTTTTCTACATTGCTTCCAGTATTCCTAAATGTATCACATGCAACAATTACTGTTTTCGTTTCTTCTGATGATTCTAAAAAACGTTTCAATAAACGAGCTCCCTTTCCTCCCGGATGAAATAAAATTAGCAGTGATCTTTCATCCCCAGCTAAACCATTTGAAGGTTCATAAACATAAAAATCTGTTGGGTACTTTCCTTGAGACTGATAACTTGATAAACTCCCACCAAGCTCTTCAACCTTAATATTTAAATCCTCAGAAAACTCAAGCCACTCGACTAACCAAGCTTTATCGATTACTTGAAATTGATCAAAAGGATAGACAATATCCTCCTCTTCATTGATTCGCAAATGAACATCTCCAGTGCCTTCATCATAATTAACTAGTTCAGCATAAACTGATTTGTCATCTTTCAAACGCCATAGTCTATTATCAGTATTTGCCGATAATACTGATAAAGTCGCAAGCAAAAATACTGCAATTGAACCTGTTTTTTTCATCTTATTTTTTCTGTCTTTCGAACTTAGCGAACGGTGTTTGAAATTCATTGGATATAATGCTTCATATAAATAACTTTACAATCTAAATTCAGTCAAAATTATCGACATCAATTAGGACTTTAACAAATCAATTTTCTTTAGATTTTCCGTCTGACCCTCTAGCTGATTTTAACGTCCCCAATTCGGACTATTACACCTTGCTGAAATCGCTAAGACAGCTAAATTTTCAAGAAACACTTAGTATTCAGATTTATTATCAAGCTCAATCTCTTGCTCGGTCTTATGAGATATCCCTCGAAAACTTTAGATCTAAAACAAGCTTATATGTTTATATTAAGTTATTGATATTTTCGAAGTCAACAGGTGATTGATATCCGATAGAGGAATGTAT
>CAJWYM010000008.1 GCA_913049555.1 uncultured Opitutia bacterium | reverse complement strand
GGTTGATCTGAAAAATCTTTATTATTGTCAGGGATCCAATAAGCCCCTTTTTTAGCAGCCAACAGATTGGATTGGGTCGGTTGTTTAAAACCAATCGGTTTCAAAGGTTGAATTCCGCTTGATGGATGCGTGGAGTAGTTCATAAGAAATTATTAATTAGGACTAAGTAAGCGAAGCATGTTGGACAAACGACTGGCTTTTTTGGTCATATTTTCACCCCCAACAGTCATTTCTTCAAAGATAGGCCCGATCTCCTCTGGTTTCATACGCGACAAAATTTGAACAGCAAACTCTTCGGCCAACTCGTCCATTATAGATACCGCTGCCTGTGGGGATAGGGTCGCATAGGTAGTAGCCAGCTCTTTGATATTTTTGCTTTGCTCCCCATCTATGGCAATACGAGTGGTTTCAAACTTTTTAGCTTTTTGATCAAATTCCTTTTGCAAACGAATGATGTTCTTTTTAAGAACCTCTAGGCTTTGTTTTTCGGCCTTTATCCTCTCCTCTTGAAGCTTCAGTTGAGTTTCTTTATCCTTAAGAAGTTTTTCTTTATTCTGAACTTCAGCAATGAATTTATTAAAATTAGGAGTCTGTATGCTCTCAAAAGTAATTGGGTTCAGTGTATCAAACTTATCATCTGGATTCGATGCTTCCTCTTTAGGAGGCTTAGCATTTGCCAATGCATCCGATTTATTCTTAATCATAAAATACGAAAGTCCCATAGTTATGAGAGTTGATATAATTGCTGCAATTAATAACGACTTAGGCACCGATAGTTTCTCCTACATTTTATGGGTCATACTTGATGAAACAATATCATCAAGCAACTTCTGTTCCAGTTTAGTTTGTTCCTTAAAGTGATGGATGCGCTTACGCTCTTTAAGTTTTTCCAAAATCCCTTTTTCTGCTCTTGCATTCAGATAATTTTTGCGAGCAATCTCTTCATTTTTTTCTTTTTTATTTAAATCCTCTAAAAGATTATCAATCAATTTTTGAAGCCTTAAGATTTCTGATAAGTAATAGGATTGATCCGCGGGCTTAAATTGGCCGGATCTCATATTATTTATGGAATCTTTTACAATTTCTAACCGATTTAATTCTTTTTTATACTTATTTTCAGATTCTACACGAACTCTTATCTGGGAAGCATACAATTGTAATAAATCCACTTCCTTCTTACCTCTTAAATGAAGCAAACTTTCTAAGTTGTATTTAAATTTTTTCATCAGAGCAGATCTTGTAACATTTTGACACTTTTCTCTCGATCGTAAAGCTTGTCAAAATCTTGTTTCAAAAACTCTTTCAGTAAGGAATGCTTTTCAATGGCTTTATCAATCTCAGGGTTTGTGTTTTTAACGTAAGCCCCCACATTGATTAGGTCTTCGTTGTCACGATACAAAGCCAATAAGTTTCTGGCTAAAGAGGTTGTTCCTCTCTCCTCTGATGAGGTCACAATACGATCCAATCGGCTGATACTATCGAGAACATCTACGGCAGGAAAATGATTTGCATTTGCCAAAGCACGACTCAAGACGATATGGCCATCTAAAAATCCTCGGACCGCATCTGCAACCGGTTCATCCATATCGTCCCCTTCCACCAAAACTGTGTAAATAGCTGTAATAAATCCACTGTTTTGAGGTCCCATTCCTGTCCTCTCGAGCAGTCTTGGTAAAACAGAGAATACTGAGGGTGTGTAACCTCTAGTTGCAGGGGGTTCACCTACAGCCAAACCAATTTCTCTTTGGGCCATTGCAAATCGAGTTACTGAATCCATCAAAAACAAAACAGCCTTTTCTTGATCTCGGAAATACTCGGCAATAGAGGTCGCCAATAATGCAGCTCTTATTCTCATAGGTGCAGGCTGGTCAGAAGTTGCGACAACTACGATCGAACGATCCATTCCTTCTATCCCTAGATCATTGTCGATAAATTCTTTTAATTCCCTACCCCGCTCTCCAACGAGAGCAATTACATTCACATCTGCTTGAGAGCCTCGAGCAACCATGCCCAATAAAACAGACTTACCGACCCCACTGCTTGCAAAAATTCCTACTCTTTGCCCTTCTCCCAAAGGCGTAAACGTATCGATCGATTTAATTCCAGTCTGAAATGGCTTTCGGATAACCCTTCTCTCCATTGGGTTTGGAGGATCCCGATCCAGACCTTTTTTGTGTTCCACACGCAGAGGACCTTTGCCATCTATAGGACGACCCATTCCATCAATGACTCTTCCAATCAATCCTTCTCCAACGGGAAAATCCGTTCCGCCTCCTTTGGCAACTGTTTTAGATCCCGGATGAATCTCAGAATCACCGCTGAGTCTCATCAATAAAACACGATTCCCCTCGAAAGCCACTACTTGGGCTTTTATAATTTTTAAACGATCTGGGGAAACAATCTCACACACCTGACCAATGGAAACTTCAGGTCCCTCAGATTCAATAATGAGACCAGTAACCCGAACCACTGAACCGACTTTTTCAGAGGCATGAATGGCTTTGATTTTTGTCTCCATCCAACTTAAGTTAGATTTCAGATCTTCAATCACGTCAACTCCAGTTCTTTTTTGATTCTTTTCAATTTCGTCTCAATTCGGCCGTCTAGAATACCAAAACGACTTTTGACTACACAGTCTCCAGAGGACAAACTTTCGTCGATTACAAATTTTACATGACTGAAACCCTCAAGAGTCTGCTCTTCATCATTGGGTCCATCGAAACTATCAAAAATTCCAGCCAATGCAGCAGAGAAGTCTTGTTCCTCACTCTCTTGAGGAAGTTCTTGATCGGCTTTGTCTCCATCTGCAGATTTCATTAATTTAAAATCCGATTCGCATAAATGAACAATCAATTCCTCGTTTGAATCGCTAAATTCACTGGTAAGCTCTTGCAAGACCTTAGTGACGATCTCTTTGTCAATAGATACTCCGGCAAAGACTCTCTCTGCGACCGCTAGAACTAAGGAGGGTAAATCATTGTTGATTGTATTTATGAAATTTTTAAACTCATCCTGAAGAATATTAAGGAAATTTTGTTGCTTTTCAGCGACTTTTTCTTGGAGTTGTAAAATCTGATCTTTGTAAAAAGCCTCTGCTTTTGCATAACCTTGCGAAGATGCGTTTTTTTCTATCTCGGAAACCTTCTCTACAGAAACATCTGGGTCTCCATAGTACGAAATTTTTATATTCTTTACAGGTCTATTGAACTGAATGACTCTGTTAGACAACGTCATCTCCCTCCGCTAAAACAATGGATCCTTCTTCTTCCATTTCCTTAACTAATTGGATTATTTCTGCTTGAGCATTTTCAACATCCACTTTTCTTTTAGCACCTAAAAATTCGAGATCTTCTTTTAAAGTCTCAGCAGCCCTTTTTGAAACCGCACCCATCACGGAATCTGTGAGCTCTTTACTCGCAGTTTTGAGAGCTAAAACTAAAACATCTTTATCAACATCCTTAACTACTAGTTGCAAATCTTGAGCAGAAAGTGCCAAGAGGTCGTCAAATTCGAACATTCTTTTTCTGATCCCTGCTCCAACTTCGGGGTTTGTTTTTTCAATCTTTTCAAGTAAATTTTGTCGGTCTTCTTTGTTTGAAACTCCTTTAAGAATGTCTGCAGCAGCTTGGATTCCTCCAGTTCTAATCCGTGGGGATTCTTGATTTTGGATCAACCGTTTACGAAGAGAATCCACCACCATATTTACTTGCTCAAGAGTTGCAGATTCCATTACACCGATCCTCTCCACCACTTTATTTTGTGAATCAGTCGGTAACATTGACAACACATTAGCACCTTTTTGTGGGGGTAAGTTAGCGATCACAAAAGCAATCGTTTGGGATTGCTCCCCGCGAATGATGCTGTAGATCTTTTGCGGATCCATCTCCTTAATATCCTTCATTACATCCAGTGTTTCAGATACGGGTGCAATCCGGTTTAGAAGAGTGCTAGCTCTAAAAGAGCCCTTTGAAATGGACAAGGCTTTTTCGGCAAAAGAATATCCCCCTAATGAGGCACTCAAGCTTTCACCAATCACTTCGGAAAAATCTTCGATTACTTTCTTCTGCAACGGTTTTTCAACAATCGGAATCGTGGTGACTTCTTTACAAATTTCTTCAACCAAATCATCGTCAAAATTCTTCATGAGCAATGCTGCAGAGTCAGGTCCTACTACAACCATTAAGTGAGCTAACTTCTGAACTTTGGTAAATTTCGAATATTCTTCGGCGGCGTTTTCTTCAGTCACAATTCAATCTTTTTGGGGATAAGTTTATTAGCAAACAGTTTGTTAATTGTTAGGGTTGTCTTGAACCCAACTCTTAAGAGCTGTGCTGACATTTTCTGGCTTTTCTTGTATTAAATCATTCAATAACTCTGGGGTAAGGTTGGTATCTAATTGATTGGGAGCAATATTGTTAGAGTCAAGGTCCGATAAAATTTCAACATCATTTGCCTGCGGTTTAAATCCTTTAAGAACTTTCATCATGTAAAATAAAATACCCAATATGATTGCTCCAGCAATGAACTTTTTTACTAAGTCGCCGTATTTTATAACAAAACTTTCTGTAGTTTGGCCAGATACGTTCCCTGCAGGTTGAGAAAAAGCGATCTCTTTAACAGCGACAAGGTTTTCAATTTGGTCCAAATTGCCATCTGCAATACTCAAATCTACACCCAATGCATTGGCAACAGTGATTCTAAAATCTTCAAGTTCCTCAGCAGTTCTCGCTTGTGCCCCTTCCTCTTGTCGCTTGTTTAGGTAAACAGTGGCTCTTTTACTTTTGACACTTCCTGGGTTTTGAACTTGTTCTCTTAAGGATCGGTTGATCTCGTATTGAGTGTTTTTAGTTTTTCGCGTCTCGTCTGTCTGACTGACAATTGTAGGTTCATTTCCACCGGCATCTGCAGCAGCGGGAATGTTGGCAGCAGCGCCTACGCCCCCCTCCTGACTTTTTCCTTCAGTGGTATTTAATTTATCTTCATCCGTAGTTTGAGAACGCACTACTTGGACATCTGGATCAAACTTTTCTTCTAAAAAAGTTTGAGCGGTTGTATCGATCTCAACTGAAACTTCGGCAACCACATTGCCTGGACCAACAATCGGTGTAAGCATGGCTACAATTTTGCGAGAATAATATTTCTCAATATTTTCTTGGACTTTTAAGGCATTTTGTCCACCCATAGAACTTTCCCCTAAAGACTCCGTTAAATTGTTTCCATGATTGTCTATAACAGCAACGTCTTCGACGGCAACGCCCTCAATCGCATTGGATACTAAAGATCGAATAGAATTCACTTGAGATTCAGTAATTCTCCCATTACCGGTATCAATAAATACAGAAGCTTTCGCTCTGGAGGATGGATCCGTTATCAGAAGTTTGTTTTCTGGAACTACCGCTTGCACACGTGCACTTTTTATCCCTTTAATTTGAGAAATTGTTCTAGCTAATTCTCCTTGTATCGCTCGTACAAGATTGGTTCGTTGAGCAAAATCACTGATGCCAAAGTTGTTTTGATCAAAAATTTCAAAGCCAACAGAATCACCGCTCGGCAACCCTTGACCAAAAAGATCGAGACGAATTCTGGCGGTCATATCTTTGTCCGCATTGATATAAATTGAGCCGGATCCCATAGAACCGCCAGTTTTGTAGTCTATCCCCTTTTCATCTAATTTTGCTGCAATTTCAGCCATATCACTCTGGCCAATACCCCCTAGCAAAAAGTTCATTTTGGGCTCAGATGCCCAGTTGTAAAGGAAGATAACAACACCCAAAACTAATAGGAGTGCTGCCACCAAAGAAATTCTTTGGTTCAGTGCTAGTTTAGACCAAAAGTCTTGGACGTTCTTTAAAATGGAGTTCATAAACTTCTACAGAAAATTAAACACGCATTCTGAGTAATTCTTTGTAGGAGTCAACAAGCTTATTTCGGACTTGAATCATTAGATTGAATGCGACTCCGGCTTCTTGTGCAGACACCATAGCCTCGTGAATATTGTCACTTTTTCCTAGTAAAATATCTCGCTTTTTACCTGCAGCATCCAGTTGCTTCTGGTGAACCCCTTTGATCAGTCCTTCAAACATGTCACGAAAACCTGGAGCATCGACTTTCTGACTGCCTGCGATCATGTTGACACCCGCATTAGAGGTGGCATTGTTAGAAAGACTAGGATTCGCTTGGGCTGGATTTGATGAAGTTAAACCTGCTTTTGCCATATCCTGAGAAATCGGAGAAACATTGCCGGTTCCACCAGTCCCAGATAGAAAAGCAGCATTGGCAGCAGATACTCCCGAAGATTGCTCACTGTTGGATGATTGGGGTCTTAGAAGAGAATTACCAGCGATCCCCCCATTTCCATTTTGGCTTAGGAGGTCACTTAGAGAAGGGATTGCATTCATATCAGACATGAGTTTTTATTTTAAATTATCTTCCAATTCTTAAAGCCTGCTGAGCCATTTGTCGAGCAGTTCTTACTACCGTTAAGTTTGCTTCGTAAGACCTAGATGCCGTAATAAGATCCACCATTTCCTTGGTAACCTCCACATTAGGCATTTGAACCATGCCTCTTTCATCAGCATGTGGATGTCCAGGGCGGTACACTTTCTTTCCTGGAGAATTGTCATCGCGGATTTCGACCACATTCACACCTTTGTAAACGTTTCCATTTTCGGCTCTTTTTAAACTAGACTCGAAGATGACTTCTTTTCTTTTGTAAACCTCTCCATTCAAATCTTGAGTGGTATTCGCGTTAGCAATGTTTTGAGCCACCATATCTAGTCGAAGTTTCTCAGCTGTTAAAGCGCTTGAAGTAGACTGGATGCCTGGTATTAAATTCATACTCATAATAAATTCTCCAAATTTTATAAATTAAATACGACCCCGGATAGCAGTGTTGAGATGCTTAATCGTTCCAGAAACAGATTGAGTAAGAAACTCATAGTTTAGAGCATTTTGATTGATGTGCATGAGCTCTTTATCCAATTCGACGTTGTTTCCATCAACACGAATGGGCTTACTGTCAAAATCAACAACCGCCTTCGGGTTTAGGTTTTTGATTTGAGAAACCTTCTTGGCATCTACCAAAGATTGAAGCTTTGCATCGAAAGTCTCCTCAACCTTACTACGCTTATAACCAGGGGTTTCAATGTTGGCAAGATTGTGAGAAAGCACTTCATGATTGAGGTGCGCTTTATCTAACAATTTATTAGAAATTACATAATTTTGCAACGAGTAGAGTTTTCCTAACATTTCCATGGAGAAATCACTGCAAATTCCATGCCAAAGAAGTATTGCATTTAATATCTCGTTCTTTCGCATTATGAATCAGGGATCTGTGGCAATTCCTATCTAAAACTGCAACCTAGAGTAGCATTTTATTCCTAGTAAAAAATACAAAAGTCTCTATTATGAGATTTTAAACTATTTATGATATTTCCACAGTTTAAATCTAGCCAAGTAATTACCTCAAAATTAGGAGCTATTGAGAGTTGCTCATCGAATTTCTGTCAGTGGATAGGGCTCGAAATGGAAAATATTTCAGGAACCTGTTTTATTGAATTGATGGAAAACTTACATCCTAGGTGGAAGAATATTTTACCCTCCACCTTAAGCGACTGTGCTGGAAATTTATTTTTACCTTTATTTGATAATGACAAACAACTGGCTACCGGTATCTCTGTTGAAATCCTCAAGCACAAAAACCAGATTTTCATTACAATTCTCTCAACACTAGCTCCCCATAATTTGCTGAAAAATTCTTTCTTGGGAGATATTCCATCACAACCTAAAATCATTACAGAAATGTTTTTGCGTCTTCAATCAGCAGAGAGCAAACTTCAAAATTATTTACAAAATTTTCCAGGTATATTTTTCAATCAACGCCCAGATCTGTCTTTCAGCTTTATTGATCAAAAAGCTGAGGAGTTTTTAGGAATCTCTGAAAATCAATTGCATAAAACTGGAAGTTTGTTTCTTAAACTTATCCATGAGAGCGATCGTGATTTTTTTCTACAAAGACTTGAACAAGAACAACAAGTCAAAGACTCATTCAGTTTTACCTACAGAATAAAACTCCTTAAAAGCTCGGATATCCGCTATATTTTGGATGTAAGGACTCCTCTTAAGACTCCTGGTGGCATTTTGATTGGGTATGAAGGAGTCTTAATGGATGTGACTCGTCAAGCGCTCGCAGAGCAAAGACTTTCTAAATCTGTTTGGAAAGATAGTCTTGTTCAAGTAACCAATGGACTGGTTCATGATTTTAGCAATCTCATGGGCGGTATTTTCTCTCTTAGTGAGCTATACTTGACTGAGGTAGAGGAAAAATCATCCATGCACCAAGGATTGACAAATATCAAGAAAAACACCATGCAGGCACAAAAATTAGTGCGAAGAATAATAGACCTGCACAAAGAATCCGAGAACCAAAGATCCCTAATAGATATAGCTGCAGTTACAAAAGACCAAATAGAACTCGTTCAAGTAGTCATTCCAAAGCAAATGAAATTAACGCTTGAATTGCCCGAAAAAACGATACCGGTATATTTAGATGAAGTGATCTACAGACAAACTCTCTTAAATTTACTATTGAACGCCAGAGATGCCAATTTAAAAGACGGAACAATTGATATTTGTTTGGCTGAGGTAAAAAAGGGAGATTTATATTTTAACGGAACGATCTCCAAAGAATCAAAACTAGAGCACAACTCAGTCGTTCTCTCTATCAAAGACAATGGATGCGGTATTGCCGAAGAACATTTTTCTCAAATTTTCAAACCTTTTTATTCGACAAAAGGAAAAAAAGAGGGCTCTGGTTTTGGCTTGTACAACGCCCAACTATTTGTAAAAGATAACAATGGAAGACTAGGAGTCTCATCAGAAAAAAATAAAGGAACACATTTTTTCATATACTTTCCAACCGTTTATTAAAATGGCATAATGAATGCTGTATACTTGAAAAAACAATCATACAGTTATGGATCCAATTATAGCATCAGGACTTTTCACAGTCGGCAAAGCATTTGTCGAACGCATGACACCTTTATCTCCTTTATCCTCCCAAATCTCCTCTCAAATTTCCTCAAATATTTCGCCAATAGGAAGTTTGACTACCGGAAAAATTGATTTCTCAAATGTTCTCAATTCTACCATTCAAAGCATTTCCTCTCCCTCCTCAAACACCTCCTCCATTACATCCAGTCAGCTTTCAAGTTTGCAGTCTCAACTCAAATCTCAATACGGAAATTTTTTAGACCTGAAGGAAATCCCTTCTAGCTTCCGTCCCCAATCTAAGGGTGATATGGTTACTGTAAGTTTAGAAAAAGGGGATAAAATTTTTATTACCAACCAAGCTGGACAAAAGATGGAACTTTCAAAGGGTGGAGAATCTTATCAACTCGCCGAAAATTTGTTTCAATTAAAGAACCAAATCAACCAACACAAAGGAGTTGTTAAAACTTCTTCGCTACACATGACTGGGGCTACAATTTATTGACCATTAAATTGAATCTCTGTTTCATTGTAGCTAAAAAACTCCCTTTTTAATTTCAGTTATGGATACGATTAAATCCAGTTCTGACTTTATTATTATAGACCGTCTCAATGAATGTAAACAGTTGCCGGTTCTAAGAAGCTTGAACACAACCCTCCTCTCTTTAATAGATTCGGACACTAGTTTCATGTCCCAAATTGCTGAGGTAATTGGAAGAGACCCTGCCATCACCACGAAACTTCTTAATTTGGCAAATTCAATTTTTTTTGGATTTGCTGAATCTCAGCCCATCAAAAGTATCGAGGAGGCTGCATTTTATGTAGGATTGACTCAGCTCAAACACATTATAATTACAACTCCTGTAGTCGAAGATTTACTAGACTTACAATACCTCAACAACAAAATTAATTGGGTTGATTTTTGGACACACTCCGTCGCCACAGCAATCTTAACAAGAGAAGTATTGTCCTTAGCTGAGATTGATTGGGATGATGAAAGCGACTATATAGCAGGATTACTTCACAATGTAGGAAAAGTAGTTATAGCGACTGTATTTCCTGAAGAATTTAGTAAAATGCTAAACCTTAATAGCAAAGACACGTTAGAATTTTGTGAAGAGGAAAAAAAAGCAATTGAATGGGACCATGCCAAAATCGGAGCCTATTTTCTTTGGAAAAATCATCTTGCTGCCGACATCATCGAAGCCGTTCAGAATCACAATTCCCCCTACAAGTCCCTAAAAAAGCCTGAACTTGCAGCCGCGATCCAATTAGCAGATCACTTAGCGAGATCTGCCGATATTCTTGGTATAGAAAGCACTGCAGCTCCAATAGCGGAGGAATTTCAAAATTTAGATGGGTTTATGCTTTTATTTGGTCATATGTCAGAAGAAGATCAAAACGAAGCTCTGCTTGCGCTATCTATGAGCAAGGAAAGAATTGCCAGCACAATTAAAGAAATGATTTGATCCACTATCCTTAATATTTTCTTTTTTTCTGAAATTTTGTAACAAAATTTCAATCCTTTCGTTTTCATATACATTCTCCATAATTTTATTCAAAATGAAAAATTTACTCTATTCCATTTTAATGGCATCTATTTTATCTAATTCTATATTAGTTGGGGATGAAACCACTTCTAACAAAGAATCATTCCTTAAAAAATTCAATGAGAGTGATTTGGTGGACTCCAAAATTTCCCCACCTACTAAAAAATCGATTCTAGATACAAATGCTTTAAACTCATCCAAGGAATCAAAAAAAGTTTTTATAGAAAAAATTAAAAATCGCAAAGAATCCATAAATCCTAAGGGCATTCTTATTAAA
Organism: uncultured Opitutia bacterium; assembly: GCA_913049555.1. GTDB lineage: Bacteria > Verrucomicrobiota > Verrucomicrobiia > Opitutales > CAJWYM01 > CAJWYM01. The sequence continues at coordinate 52,517 of CAJWYM010000008.1, read as the reverse complement.
AAAACACCCAAAGAAATAGGTGCCAAGCAAAAAGGAATCTTAAAAAAAGCTTCAATTGCTACAGATAAAAAAGCCCGATTAAAATCTGGACTGACAAAAAGCTCCAAAAAGCCTGGAGCTTCGAAAAAAACTGGAGGAAAAAATTGAATCTTTATGGATCTTTATGGATCTTTTAATTGCCCTTAAATCTAGATTATAAAGGCATTCAATTGAATTCTTTCTCATTATATAAACTGAACCCTAATTCTATTTCTTATTGGTCAAGAACTGGACTGCTTAAGACCCATCTCGTATTTACTGATGGACTTTTTTGGGATCATGTTAAGTCAAGTAGCCTAATTTCCTAATTTCTCTAAAAAGTTTGGATTGTTTCTTACTGTTCACAAGTAATTGATTTTTTTCTAGTCTTTTGGTGTGTTCACGGATCCATTTTATCTGCCCTAGCTCCTCAATCAGCTCAGGCCTATCATTGAACTTCACTATTATATAATAGTCATCTTCTACCTCTACACTGCAAGTTCTCTCCCAAAGATCATCAATAAAATCCTCCCACAATGGTGGCAGTGCTGAATCGGACAATTTTTCCAATCGACAGATCCTATCATCTAACTCTGTCTCGTCTAGACAATCCTTAAACATACGTTCTTGAGAAACTTTGTAATGATTCCCTTTTAATGGTTTGGATAACTGATTCAGTGTCTGCAATACAAATGGATCCGTTCCCTTGTACCTTATAAGTAAATGCTGTTTGTTAAAAAACACTTTTTCACCTCTAGAAATGTCAAGAATATCAGGATCTACCTCATTTTCCGCAACCATTCCTAAAACGTATTCTCCCATAGAGGTGAATCGAAAAGCAACTAGCCCACTGGTTGGTATAAGCGCTTTTCCTGACCGCCAATTTCCTTCAAAATTGAAAAACAAAGGATCGTTGTATTTAATTTCAACGAGTCCAATTTGGGCCAAAAAAAACAACATCCCTGAAACTAATTGAGACCGAAGCAATCCATCAGCTCCCAAGTACCTGAGTGATTCTCGTGATTGAAATCCACTGTATTCGACTTGTAATTGAAGATTTTCTAAATTTTTATTACTCTGGGAAGGGGCAAAATCAATCGAACGATATCGAATATAATTGTTAATATCATCGGATCGGTACCACTTTTTGCTCTCAACAAGACTCAACACATTAAAAAAAGTGGACAAAAGGTTTTGGCAATTCAACTCATCAAAATCTTGCCTTTTTCCCTCAATAAATCCACAGACATAACGAACCCAGTTGAGTTTCTCTTTTTCTAAATCGGAAACTAAATTTCTAAATAAACCTAGTTCTTTACCGTTCTTTTTTAAATCTAAATAAGTGTAGTTTCCGGTTTTATTAATAAATTCTATAAACGGCATCCATAAACATCCCTGCCAAGTTTCAAGTTGTGAAAACTCCTTAGCAGTAAAATCTGACAAGGTCTCCCTCATCCAAAAAGGTTTCGCAAGTAGAAGTTTATTCAACTTTTTAAATTCTTGAGCATACATCACCCCGTCGGTCCTAACTTTAAAAGCTGCGTTGTCACAAAAAGCTTCTAAACCATAAAGCTGCTTAATAATTTGATCGTCATTTTTATAATGATATTTTGCTTTGATTTCTTCCTCACTCGAACAAACAATTTCATATCCGATCGGATGAGGCAAAATTTTCTTCAAACGATCTTCAATACTAGGATGAATGAAAACTTCTGACTGAATACTATTCCAGTAATTGAGTTTGAATATAAGAATAGATTCGTGACCGATCGGGGACCCTAAAGAATTGTAGCCATGATTGTTTTTTTTCTTTTTATCTAAAATCGTTTGAGACATGACTTTCTCTAGATCCTCGATATTATGGAGTTTTTCCCATATGATTAAATGAATCAGTTTCTTGTGATAATCATCCAAAGCTTCATAAAACTTTAACAACAACTCCTGCTGATGAATCATTCTAGAAAACATTTGCTGGATTTCAGACAAATTTAAATTAGAACCATTTGCACCAAATAAATTAGATAAGAGCGGTAAAATGGATTCAAAATCTCTTTTTTTTATTTTAGCCAGATATTTATCAAAAGATAGCTCTAAAACATCTTCAGTTCCATAACCCTGATAGATCACCCACGCCCCCCTTCAAGAATAAAGTCAATATCTTCTTCGCTTAGTTTCTTGGTTATTCCCTCATCCCCTGATAACAAATTGTCCAACAACTCTTTTTTTTGATTTTGTAGCTGTAATATTTTGTCTTCTATTGTGTTTTTGGTTATCATACGGTAACAGAAAACGGTCTTTTTTTGCCCCATTCTGTGAGTCCTATCAATGGCTTGATTCTCAGCAGCAACATTCCACCATGGATCAAAAATATAAACCATATCAGCACTGGTTAGATTCAGACCGACACCCCCTGTCTTAAGGGTCATCACCAAAACCTGAACGCTTGGGTCATTTTGAAAGCGATCGACTACTCCTTGGCGATCTCGGGTTTGGCCACTCATGGTTAAACAAGAAATTTTCTGCTGCTCAAAGTCGCTGACCAAATACTCCATCGCAGATAAAAAATTGACAAAGACTAGCACCTTGTGACCGTTGGCTATGGCTTCGTTTATTTGCTCTTTAAGAAGCTCTCGTTTGGCAGACGGCTTTTTTAAGTTTACCTTTGCCTCAGGAATAGAGGCTAATTGGCGAAGCTCTGAGAGCGCCTGAAAAAGAACAAACTGTGATTGCGACAATCCATCTTTAGCAATTGATCCCTGGATCAATTTGTGAAAATAACTCTGACGCTCTTTATAAATTTTGTCCTGCTCTTCACTCATTTCCACATATAAATGTTGTTCCACTTTCTCCGGTAAATCTTTTAGAACCTCCTGCTTTAAACGCCTCATAATAAATGGAGAAATCTTTGTCTTCAATTCATCTGTAACCTCTGGATCTCCAAATTGTTGAATGGGCAGCAGATAATTCTGCTGGAAGTCTTTTAAACTTCCAAACATTCCTGGATTTAAAAAACGAAAGAGTGCATAAAGCTCACCTAAATTATTTTCAACGGGTGTCCCACTAAGAGCAATTCGATGATCCGACTTCAATAGCATAGCAGCTTTACTCGTTTGAGACTGAACATTTTTTATATTTTGAGATTCATCTAAAACTAAATAATGAAAATCAACTTCTTTTAATTCTTCAATCATTCCACGACAAGTTCCGTAAGTAGTCAGAATTAAATTTTTATTCATTGCCTGGGTTAAATTCTTATTTTGACCATGCAACCTATAATAAGTAAGTGTAGGAGCAAATTTTTCTAATTCATTAGCCCAATTAAAGAGTAAACTTCTGGGCATCACAACTAAACTGGATTTTTTTTCATTTGGATAGGAGGAAAGAAGCAATGCAATTGCCTGCAAAGTTTTTCCAAGTCCCATATCATCCGCCAAACAACCCCCGAATCCAAATTTCTTCAAATAGAGCAACCAGCGAATACCGCTTTTCTGATAATCTCTTAAATTAGCTAATACTTTGGGGATTTTCAACTTCGTATAATCATTGAAACCCTGATAAAAACTTTGACTCAATTCCCACCCATTGCCATTTCCTCGCTCTTCAATTAAATCTTCGATGAATGGTAGGTCAAAAAATGAAATACTTACTTTCCCATTTTTATCCACTTTGTGAAGCAAACGTTTCAAGCGATCTATATAACTAGTATTGATCAATCCTTTTGAACCATCCTTAAGAACAATGTAAGATTGTTGGTCCGCTTTCTTAATAAATTCGTACAATGAAAACTCCTCTCCCTCAACTTCTAAACTTGCACTCCCATCGATATACTGAATCCCTGAATTGAGATTCAAACGCAAATTTGGTTGAACACGGCGAACTTTAAATGAAGATAAATATTCCGCCCCAACGACTCGATAGTCTTCAAGCAATTTTGGTAAGATTTCTGTTACGAATAGTTGAGAAGCAATATTGTTCAATACAAAAAGCGAATCGATTTCGTCAAAATCTGCCTCTTTAATTCTTCGGCATGAAGCCCTTAATTTCTTTAGCAAATCTTTCTTAACTTTTAAGATATCTACATGATCGATTGCAGACCGCTGCACTTTTTTCTCTGCATGATTCAATTGAACCCAATAATGTAAATTAAAATCGGTTAAGATGGAAATATTCTCAACGGATGGCAAGGTCTCAATTACCTTGAAAATTAAATTTTGATCTTCTTCGACCTCCTCCAATGCGACCGTAGGGACTGAATTTACAATTTGATTTTCTTCAATCTGATAATCGCAAAAAGATAAGTTTAAATTTCTAAAATAAGAAAATAACAAAGAAAGAATTTGGGGAATCTCTTTGATTGAAACCAGAGAAGAGAGTTGCCCCAATTGATTAAAATGGTTTCCAACCATCAAGTAAGAGTAAATAGAGGAACCATGCTTCAAATATCCATCAGCAAGCCATTCATAGTCGCTATCTATTAATACACTTGGTTTCGAAGGATAAGTAAGGCAAACTTGTAGTTTATGCATTTCCTCTTTGGGTTCCAAGATATCGACGGACATTGAATAATCCTCTTTTTTGAAATCGACTGAACTTCCATCTTCCCAGAAAACATTTTTACAATTTTTTAGCTTCGTAAAGATTTCAGGATGATCCATAAGAGAAACTTGAGGACCCTCTAAATCCCATCCTGAGGTAGATCTGTTTTGCATTCTTTGCAAAAAAGAAATTACTTCTCCCTCATAGCCTCCATGAAGGCCTGCTTGAACTTTAATTCTTTCTCCCTTTTCATCCAAAATAGTCAAAAAATAATGATCCTCTTCTTGAATCAAACAAAAGTGGAAAAGTTCATTAGAAACCCCATTTTTAGGACGAGTATTTTTTAAAGCAGAAAAGAGGTTCATAATATTTTGTATATATAAACCATACTACTTTTTGTAGCGAGAACAGATTCTGTTTGAATCTTAGATCTATTGCATAAAAACAAAAATTAAATTAAAAACACTTTATAAGAGATTGAATTTAAAGATAAGAGTACAAATCTTCATGAAGTGAGTGATTCTTAAAGCTATAACAAATGTTGGATCATGCAGGTAGCATTTTTCTGGTTGAAACAACGAATTTCATCCTTCATGGGATAAAAATATATACTCCAGTGGGGATTCTTTATTCTTAAACGAGCGGATAATCCAAGTTGTATATGTTAATATTTTAATCGAAAAGAATGATTTACTTCAAATAATTCTTACCACTAACAATTTCTATTAACAACATTATGAGCAAAGCAAGTCCTTCAACAAAATCTTGCAGTAAAACATGTCCGAAGACTCTGTTTCGTCAGAAATTAGATTGCAAGACTTATGATTTACTTGAGGACTTACTAAATAATGAAAAGCTATTTGCCATATACAGATCTAGCGACTGTATTCTAGGTGATTTGCTTTTCGGACAAAAAGTGGATTGTAACAACGATCATAGAATGGTTACAACCCCAATTAACAGCAGTCATTTTTGCTTTGATTCCATAAAGGAAGTCCATCTTGTTCAAGAATATATGGATGGTGAATTGCAGTGGTATTTAGAATTTTACGATTATCTGCTACGCGGCTGTTTAAAACTTTATGTGCTGAATGCTGAAAAGTCTGATTATTTTAGTTTACTTCTGAAAACAAAACACGGAACCCCAGTCAACTATGAATCTCTTCTTACCTCCTCAAACCATCTTGATTCAGGCAAGTATAACCTAAAGAGTCGAGGCAAGTCTCAACCCAAAGAAATGAGGCAGTATCCAATTTTTTCTGCCACAGACGATGATTGTTTTACAGCGGGCTACGATATTGGGTCTGATGAGTACTTTAAACTATTGAGTAGCATTATTGATAAAGAAGTGCAGTCTTACGTTTTGGGTCATTTTGGTTCTGTGTCCTTAAACTTTAATCCTACCTCGATTGAGTCCATTGGACAATGGGTCTCTCTAGAATCTAGATACAGCAGAATGCATTTCAGATTGAAAAACCAACAATTTTGTTGGCTAGGCAAATCAATAATAGAAAATTACGTATCTTTTACTTTGACTGATCTTATGGGTCAAGAAGTCTTCACAATTAAGAGTTCTGAGCTGGAACTTTTAGAGATGTGGGAGAAAATTTGTATAAAATAGAAACTATATTATTATGAAATACGAAGAATTAAAAATCGCTTTTGGAACTGAAACTGGCACCTCAGAAAGCATGGCAAGTGACTTTCACGAGCTTTGCAAGCAAAGATCTATCGATTCAGAACTGGTAGATTTATCCGAATATTCAATAGACCATTTGAAGTCATGGAAAAATCTTGTAGTTTTTGTCTCTACTTGGGGTGAAGGAGATCCTCCTGGAGATATTGAAGATTTTTACTGTGATCTAGAAGATTTAGAGGAGGGTGAGTTGTCTTCTTTATCTTTTTCAATCATTGCTCTTGGTGATTCAGCTTATGAAGAGTTTTGTGGGTGTGGTAGAAAAATGCAGGAATTTTTTGAGAAAGCGGGTGCAAAAGCATTTTTACCGCGTGTTGAGTTGGATGCTGATGATGGAGATGAGTCTTCATTTGAAAGCTGGAAAGACGATTTTTTTGCAGTAGCAATCTGAATTTTAGCCACTGGTTAGTCGACTCATTGCATAAAAAAATAATAAGAACACAGAATTGCGGGTGATAACCAATTCAAAATGACTAACCAGTGCGCTAAATTTATAATTTGTTTTACACTCTGTGAAACATACAAACCACTTTTTGAGATCTCATAGAATTGATTTCTCAAACTAAAGGCAGTTTTAAATTAATTAGGGAAAGTAATCGATTTATTAGCTTACAGATTTAATCAATTGATGAGAATTATTTTTACAGATTCATATTCTAATTACAATTACATACACTATTATCTCTATAGATGTTCCAGTGTTTCTGTTTGAGTAGTTCTTATTTTAATTGGTTTCATAGTGCTACTGCTTGTCTCTGCTTCTTTAATTAGAGGCAGAGACTTAACTTTTTACTTTTTTTCGTTCTAGTCAAATGATTTCTTTTGGAGTATATAAAATACCTCTAGGAGCTGATTTTTGCCAATTGAATTGTTTAAAATGAAAGTTTTATGAGTGACATTCATTTTATTTCAGCATCCATCGAACAGTATCTGTTAAGTATTTATAGAATCACGCTCCATTCCTCTGTTGCGAGCACTCGCCAAATTGCTGATTTAATGAATGTAAGTTTACCCAGTGTAACCGCTCAGTTGAAAAAACTTTCTTCTAAAAAAGGTCTTTTAAATTATGCATGGAGGGAAGGTGCTAGTTTAACAAAAATTGGACACTTAATTGCATTGAATCTTATTCGTAAACATCGATTGGCAAAGACCTTTTTATATAAGAAAGCAGGTTATAAATTGGATGAGATTTTCATAGAAGCATCTAGATTACAGCATGCAATATCTGATCGTCTCGCGGACAGTTTATCTACAATTTTGAAAATTCCCCAACTCGACCCCCATGGTCTTCCAATTCCTCAAAACAATCTTCAAGAAAAACTGAAGGAAGGATATCCATTGAGTGAAATTAAATCTGAGGGCAATGCACACGTTATAAGATTGGATGAATTGAACGAGGAGACTTTGAAATTTTGCCAGAAACACTCAATTCTTCCCGGTAAAATCATAAAAATGAAAACTTCTAATCTTGAAAATAATGTTCATTTCAAAATTCGTAGTTCTAATTTTCAATGTACTTCAAAAATTGCCTCAGGAATAATAGTAAGCTCAACCACAAATTTTAAAAATGCACACAATTGAAAGTCATCATAAACTTGGGGCTTTCGATGGTTGGAGGACATCATTGAAACACAATGAAAATATTGATAGGAAGTTAGAAAAATGGTTATTCCTGAATATTTCTAGTGTCTTGTTGTCAACAAAATCTGGAGAATTGTTAAACCTCTTATTTTCCGAATTTAAAATTCGGTCGGAAGAGGCAGTTCAGTTGTTAGAAACTAAAACTGCAGAATGGGGGATTTCATTCAAAATAGTGAGCCGCAATGAATACTCATTGAAATTTGTTGTCTATTTATCAGAATCAGTCAACGAAGCTTTGCAAAAGATCCCAGATTGCCTTTTGAAGCAAGATTTGAAACATCTTGATGGGTTGAACGCTGAGAGCTTCCTAGAGTATATTGCAAACAAATGGGAGAGTTCAGGAGAAATTCCTCATGAGATCGGATTTGCGCTCGGTTATCAGTTGGAGGATGTGCTCGGATACTTAGGAATTTTGTCTCTACCTTGCAAAGGTGCTTGTGGTTGGCAAATTTATGGATGCAAACAAAATGCTCAATTTTTGAGTTCGTCTTACAAAAACGCAAAAAAAGCAGCCGAAGATTTCTTAGAAGCTATTAATGAGTTTTGAGGGGTTCTTAAAAACTTCCAGCTGATTTTTTAACTATTAGTAGATTCTAAGTGTTTGCTTTAAAGATGGCGTCTGTTGGACACTGAGGTACACAACGAACAGCTGACATGTTGTTACAATCGTTGCATTCATCCTCATTGATGATGTAAGTGTTTTCAGTTTGATGAACACTGATTGCATTTCTAGGACAAACAACACGGCAAGCGTCACACAAAGTACAAAGGTCAGGTTTAATAAGGTGCATAATATCCTCGGGTGAACATTTAATAATTTAATTGCGAAGTGATAAGATAATAATACATCATTTTCCTTATTAGTCTAGCCTAACTTAATAAAAAGCAATGAGTTATGAAATAATCAATGATATTGAGACTCGTTAGCAAAAATTATATTCTAGAGCCATAGCCGCTTTATTTATCCTTGAAGGGGTAATTAATATTCCTTAATGGGGAGAATTTTAAAATTCGTTTGTGTTATTTTTTGTTAGTTTTCCACTTATTTAAAGTTTACTTAATTTAAGGTTAGCAATCCTTAATTTTGTTTGTTTGCATTTTGTTGACTTCACTTTTTTGGAATCCTACTTTCACAATTATTAATCAGCTTTAAGTAGCTGGTTAATAATTTGATTTTTTCAGTCATTTACTACTTGTATATTTTTGATTTATACAATTTTTGGTATAAACATGCAGAAATTACACATGTGTTAAGGTATAACTTAGCTGATTTTCTAAGTAAATCTCACAAAAAGTTTCTCAACACCTAATAACATTATGCGTGTTTCACCCAATTAAAAAAATAAAAATAGAGACCTCACGGTTGCATTTTGAGTCTAATCTTTAGCTGTATTTTTGTGACCTATTTTAAGATCCCTAGTTGAAAAATGAATGATGTAGGCGAGTTCATAAAGTTTCTTTCAATTTTCATTAGGTTTCTTTAGAACATAAAATCAATTATTTGAAATTGTTTCAGGACAATGAATTTAAAGATCCATCATTTTTGATGGGGATTCTTTTTTGGTAACAGGTTCCGAAACCAAAAAATTTTCAAATATAAATAGAACCTACTAGGAACTCATACGTATAGATTCAATAAGGCTTGCCATGATCTTCTCTTGCATATGTACTGATCTGTTTTTATCTATAAACTAGAAAGTATATCTAAAGGAGTCATGAAAATGGATACAGCTACAAATTCAACTTCAATCACTGATGCCGGTGCTAAGGCAGAGCCAATGAAAGGTTGCGACATTTTGGTCAAAGCCTTAGAGCGTGAAGGTGTAGATGTGGTCTTTGCTTATCCAGGAGGGGCTTCCATGGAGCTTCATCAGGCACTCACTCGAACCAATAAAATTCGAACGATTCTTCCTAGATTTGAACAAGGCGGTGGTTTTATGGCTCACGGCTATTCCCGAGCCACTGGCAGACCTGGTGTTTGCATGGCAACCAGTGGGCCAGGTGCTACAAATCTTGTAACCTGCATTGCAGATGCTTTTATGGATAGTATTCCATTGATCGCAATAACAGGCCAAGTCTACCAGGAGTTCATTGGTAAAAGCGCCTTCCAAGAAACAGACTTTTTTGGCATGACCCTTCCAATTGTAAAGCACTCATTTTTGGTTCTCAACAAGGAAGAACTTCCAATGATTGTTAAAAAGGCCTTCATAATTGCGCAATCAGGGAGGCCCGGACCGGTCGTTATAGACATCCCAAAAGACGTCCAAATTGCCCAATATGAACCTGATTGGCCAGATGAGGTCGAGATTCCGGGACTTCCGGAGATCCCTTTAGCTAAGGATCATGAACTTAGTGCTGTCCTAGAACTTCTTGAAAAATCTAAACAGCCTGTTTTGTATACTGGGGGGGGAATTTTATCTTCTCACGCTGAAGAGGAGGTTAAAGAATTTGCCGAAACTACTGGGATTCCAGCAGCTTCCACTTTAATGGGTCTTGGAACTGTTGATCCTGATCATCCCCAAGGTTTGTATTGGTTTGGAATGCATGGCAGTGTTGCTGGCAACTGGGCTGTTTGCGACAGTGATCTTTTAATTTGCGCTGGAGCTCGATTTGATGACCGCATCACTGGACTTGTTAAAAAATTTGCACCCAATGCGACCATTGTTCATATAGACATTGATCGGTCCGAGCATGGTAAAAACAAGAAAGCCCATTATCCAGTTCATTCAGATGTTAAGTACGCTCTAAAGCGAATGACTGAGTTAGCGAAAAAAGATTCCTTTAAAAAACCTGATTTGACTGAATGGATCGGCCAAATTAAGGATTGGAAAGAGGAGTATCCATTTCATTACGAAAAGGGTAAACATCTAACGCAACAAGAAGCGATAGATGTTCTTTACCAAGAAACCCAAGGGGATGCCATCATAACCACTGGTGTCGGACAACACCAAATGTGGGCAGCCCAATTTTATAAATTTAAAAAACCGAGAACCTACATCAGCTCACTCGGTTTAGGGACTATGGGATTTGGCTATCCTGCTGCAATTGGAGCAAAGGTTGCATTTCCAGAAAAACAGGTCATTGACATAGATGGGGACGGGTCTTTCTTAATGAATGTTCAAGAACTGGCAACCGCAAAGATTGAAAAAATTGGGGCTAAGATTCTTTTGCTCAACAACCAGCACCTCGGAATGGTTGTTCAGTGGGAAGACAAATTTTATGAAGGCGTTCGAGGACACACAATTCTCTGCGATCCTGAAAATATGGGAAGTCCTGACAATGAAGAAGCCATCTATCCAAACTTTATTGAAATTGCTAGAGGTTTTGGCGTTCCGGCAAGAAGAGTGATTAAGCGAGAAGATTTAAGAGAAGGCATACAAGAGATGTTAAACACCGAGGGCCCTTTCTTACTCGAAGTGGTCGTTCCTCACACCGATCACGTCATGCCGATGATCCCCCAAGGGAAATCAGCCAAAGAAATTCTTGTTAAATAATTGAAATTCATTCTATTTCAAATTTATTCAATCAGCCCTTATTGTTGAATTCCTAAATGCCTAAAAAATTTATTTCTTGGAATGTAAACGGGATTCGTGCTTGTCAAAAAAAAGGCTTTGCGGAATTTGTTGTGAATACTAATCCTGACTTTTTATGCCTACAAGAGGTAAAACTCAATCCGAAAGCGATTCCCACAGAGACCTTTGGTTTCAAGCATCACTTCTATCACTTGGCTGACAAAAATGGTTATTCTGGAACTGCATTGCTTTGTAATGAGAAGCCCATAGATGTTCAGTTTGATCTTGAAAAAAAAACCCTTGGACATCAAGGAGAAGGTCGTATTATCCGAGCAGAATTTAAAGATTTCTTTCTGGTAAACGTTTATGTGCCAAATTCTAAAAATGATCTCAGCAGACTAGAATATCGTTCTAAAGAATGGGACCCTGACTTCAGATCCTATCTATCTGAATTATCAATCAAAAAGCCTGTTATTTGTTGTGGAGACTTCAACGTGGCTCATCAAGAGATCGATCTTGCAAGACCTAAAAGCAATCATAAAAGTGCAGGTTTTACAAACGAAGAAAGAGCTGGCATGGATGCGTATATTCAATCAGGGTTCATAGATACCTTCAGAAAATTACATCCTGACAAAACAGACCATTATACATGGTGGTCTTATAGAGCTGGAGCTAGAGAAAGAAATGTAGGATGGAGAATTGATTATTTTTTAGTCAGTGAATCCCCTTTACTGGAAAAAATACAAGAAAGTAATATTTTAGATCGGATTCTCGGTTCAGATCACTGTCCGATAGAACTCTTGTTAAATTGTTAAATGGATAGTTAAGCTCTAAAACAGGAACTTTAATAAATCTTATGAAAGCATACCAAGACCCCATTTCAATTAGACTTTCTAGATTCACCAAGAATCTCGGTTTATTAAATATAATATTTTAATTGAAAATTAAAAAAAAGATGCCAGTTTATATCCTTTACCATTTTACCCTACCCCATATTTTACCTCAAGCAGTTCGATTTCAAACAAAAGCCAAAAACCTTTAGACATCTTCATGATTGAAGTTGAAGCTTCTTTAAATCCCAATTCACCCCAATAAATTTAGATTTTAAATTCTATTCAATTATTAAATCGTAAACGAGTAATTAATGAGTGCAAAAAAACAAACTAAAAAAGCAGTTAAGAAAAAAACTACCCATGGAAATGCTTCTCAATCTATTGACAAAGCCTTGGTTCATGAACTTAAAGAATCGATCGTAAATCACGTTCAAAGAACACTGGGAAGAGATTTAAAAAATGCAAACGTCAATGATTGGTGGACTGCTACTTCTCTTACGGTCCGAGATCGCATTATGGACCGTTATATCGAAACCCTAGATACCCACAAAACGAAGAATGTTAAGCGTGTTTACTACCTAAGTCTTGAATATTTAATGGGACAACTGTTGAACAACAGTCTTTACAGCAGCAATCTACACAGTGCCATGGAGAAGGCATTGGTCGATTTAGGGGTAAAGCTTGAGGACTTGGTTGACAACGAAAATGATATGGGGCTTGGCAATGGAGGCCTTGGAAGACTGGCAGCTTGTTTTCTAGACTCTATGGCTACCTTAGATTTACCTGCAATCGGTTATGGAATTCATTACCAATTCGGCCTTTTCAAACAAGAATTTGTAAATGGTTATCAAATTGAACACCCAGACGACTGGATGAACAAAGGTTGTCCTTGGGAAATTCGTCGTCCTGACTTCTCTCAAGAAGTCAAATTATATGGTTATTTGCGAAAAGACTTTGATGACAAGGGAAATTACACACCCGTTTGGTGTGACTATAAGACAATCCAAGGAGTGCCTTACGACATCCCTATCCCTGGTTATAATACAACTACAGTGAATTTTCTACGTTTGTGGAATTCTCAAGCATCCGATGATTTCGATCTTAAAATCTTCAATGACGGTGGATATGTTGAAGCCGTTCGCGAAAAAGCGGAAGGGGAAACGATCTCAAAAGTTCTTTATCCAAATGATTCAACAGAAAGCGGAAAAGAACTCCGCCTTGTCCAACAATACTTTTTTGTAACCTGTTCTTTGAAAGATATCATTCGCAGGTTCTTCCAAAACAATGATGATTGGGGTCAATTTCCTGAAAAAGTGTCCATTCAACTCAACGACACTCACCCTGCAGTTGCTGTTATTGAACTTATGCGAATCATGTTGGATGAGTACAAACTTGATTGGGAGTACTCATGGAATATAGTCCGCAAGACCATGTCTTACACGAATCATACTTTACTTCCGGAAGCCTTAGAAAAATGGAGCGTTGCCCTATTCGAGAGAGTTTTACCCAGACACCTAGAAATTGTCTATGAAATCAATCGTATTTATTTAGAAACTGAAGTTGCTGCTAAGTGGCCTGGAGATGATAGTAAAATTTCTGAACTCTCAATCATTGAGGAAGGCGACGAAAAAATGATTCGTATGGCTTACCTATCTGTAGTGGGCAGTCATTCAGTCAATGGAGTTGCAGCTCTCCATACCGAACTTCTTAAAAAGCATCTTTTTAATAGCTTCCACCAACTCTATCCTAACAAACTTCAAAATAAGACGAATGGAATTACACCTCGTCGCTGGTTGCTTGCTTGTAATCCAGAACTTTCCACTCTTATTTCAACAAAAATAAAAACAGATTGGAGTAAAAACTTAGATGATTTAAAAAGTTTAGACAAATTAGCTGACAACTCTTCTTTCCAAAAGGAGTTCATGGCAATCAAACGAAACAACAAAGTAAAATTGGCTGAATTTGTTAAAGAAACGATGGATATTGAGATCGATCCGGAAGCTCTATTTGATTCTCAGATCAAACGCCTCCATGAATATAAAAGACAACATTTAAATCTCTTACACATATTAACGATCTATCGAAGATTGCTCCACAATCCAGATCTTGATATCTCCCCTCGAGTTTTCATCTTTGGAGCCAAAGCAGCTCCTGGATATGATTTAGCCAAATCGATTATACGTGCGATTAATAAAGTCGGTGAAACTATCAACAAGGATGAACGTATCCAAGGAAAGCTAAAAGTTGTATTCATTCCTAATTACAACATATCCGTAGCTGAAAGAATTATCCCAGCTACGGACCTTTCAGAGCAAATTTCAACGGCTGGAAAAGAAGCCTCTGGAACAGGCAATATGAAGTTCGCTCTCAATGGTGCTTTAACCATCGGGACTTTAGATGGAGCAAACGTTGAAATCGATGAAGAAGTGGGTCGAGACAATATTTTCATCTTTGGTCATACGGTAGAGGAAGTAGAAGCATTAAAGTCTGGGGATTACAATCCTTATGAGTACATGGAGAAGAACGAAGAACTCAAAGCAATCATTGGATGGCTTTCATCAGATTACTTCACTCCCGGAGAACACAATGCATTCCAGGATGTGGTTCACTCAATTTTAGATTGGGGAGATCCGTTCATGGTAATGGCTGACTATGAAATGTATATTGAAGCTCAAGAGAAAGTAAGTGAAGCTTACAAAAACAAAAAAAATTGGGCAAAAATGGCTATTATTAATACAGCTCGTGTCGGTAAATTCTCTTCCGATAGAACGATCCGTGAATATGCAGATGAAATTTGGAAACTTGAATCCGTCCCTGTAAATTAGATTTATAGATGTATACATTTATTAAAGCCCGTAATGAAAGTTACGGGCTTTTTTGTATCTTACTTAATAAAAATGGATTTTAAACTTTTGTTATCTTATTTTTTTCTGGATAAAAATAATTTAATAACTAGGATCAAAATTATGCTTTCTTGCATTGAATCGTTGAAACCGAGGATCAAGGAATGGATCCTTTTTTGTCCTATCTTCGTTTTGATTGCTTTCCTAAATTCCACTGTTTACGCAAATATGCCTCACAAATTTCCATTTCAAAGCGGTGAAAGACTAGAATACGATCTAGAGTGGGGTGTTTTTAATGTCGGCCGTGCAATTCTTGAAGTAAAAGATACCCAAGAATGGAATGGAATTCCATGTTGGCACCTTGTTTTCTCAATCGAAACAAATCGATTTGCAGACAAAATTTATAAAATCAGAACAATCAGCGAAAGTTATGTTTCGAAAGATTTTAAAAGAACGCTGTTCTATACCAAGAACCAGCATGAAGGAAATACTCATAGAGAAATTCAAGTAAAATTCGATTGGGTTCAAATGCAAGCAACTTACTACAATTATGGGAAGGCAGAATTCTGGACCTCTATCCAAGAAAACAGTTTCGATCCATTGTCTATTTTGTATGTTTACAGATCCAAGAAAAGAAGTGAAAACGAACAGTTTGAAGTGCCAATAACGGACGGAAAAAACCAGATACGTTCCACAATTTCCATCAAAAACAAAAAGTCATTGCAAATAGAAGCTGGAAAGTTTGAGTCATTAAAGGTAATTCCTCTAATTGAGGGCATAAGAGGAGTTTTTAAAAAAAGTAAAGGATCCAGTATAGAATTGTGGTTTAGTCATGATTCAAACCAGTTTCCCTTGATGATGAAAAGTAAAGTTTTAGTAGGAAACTTTAAAGCTACTTTGAAATCTTACAGTTCCAATCTCTAATAAAAAATCACATCGAAAACTCTTCAAAAGTCTACTCATATTTTACTGGGTAGACTTTTTACAGATTTAACAATTTCTAAATCTTAACTTTGTATCCTGCTCTGCAACAAAAATGAAAAGAGTGTTTACAGATTTTAGTCCACTTTGTAAAAAGTAGAAACTTCTCTCTAAAAGAATATAGTTTCAATCATTACGTTTCATCGATTCTTAATTGTTAACTCCCAATAGTGCATCCAGCAAAAGAGATTAAGGGAAATTGAGTTATTAAATACGGAAATGGAATTTTTGGTTCCTATAAATTTTCGTAACTCACTCTAGCCTAACAATTGAAATTTAAAAACAAGGTTCTAATGAGGATTTCTGGTGAACGGTTCTCTATAATTCCAAATAGATTCAAACATGAAGCAGTGTGATTCAATAATTTATGAATTAAATTCATACAAATAAAGAAATAAGAAACTAAACTCTTAATTTTTACCTATAAAATGAGTCAAATAACCCTTTATCATAAAAAAAATTCATGCATCTCTGATTTAAAACAACTTTTTGATAATTTAATCTAGAAAAAGAAATTGGCACATTTCTAGCAAAATATTTTTTAATTATTCAAATCGATGATACAGACTAAAGAGATGGAATTTACTACCGAGCAAAAAGAATACCTCAAAGGATTTTTCTCAGGTATCCAAGAATCAGGAATTGTTAGGAAATCCGTTGATTCTGATACAAGCCAGAATGTAATAGAAGCAAATGTATATGGAACCGCTATTGAGGATCTATGCAAAGAAGAAAAATTTAAATATGAAAAAAATGGTTTAGATTGTTGGCAAGATATGGTGGCTCACGCTAAGGAAAAAAAATTACCCTTGGGTGCAGATATTTTTCGATTTAAATTCCATGGTCTCTTTTTTGTCGGACCTGCTCAGGATTCATTTATGTTGCGATGCAGAATTCCTGGAGGTGCTCTGAAAGCACATCAGCTTCAAGGCCTCGCTGAAATGAGTTTAAAATATGCCTCTGGAAATCTAGATTTGACTACTAGAAATAATATCCAAATCAGAGAAATTCCACCTGAAAACATTGTTAATATTTTAGTCACTCTGTACGACCTCGGTTTGACTTCAAAAGGTTCAGGAGCTGACAATGTAAGAAATATAACTACTAGCCCGACTTCAGGATTCGACCCACAGGAAATTATTGATACGATGCCACTTGCTAAAGAAATGCATCACCACATATTAGGCAATCGGGATCTCTATGGCATGCCAAGAAAGTTTAATATCTCCTATGATGGAGGGGGGAGCATAAGTGCCTGTGCAGATACCAATGACATTGCTTTTTATGCGGTCGAGATTCCTAAGGAAAATGGGTTTGGAAACGATGTAAGATTTAGAGTTTTACTTGGAGGAATTACAGGTCACAAACAATTTGCCTCGGATACGGGCATAATGATCAAAAAGAACGAATGTACTTTAGTTGCCGATGCAATGCTTCGTGTTTTTTTGAAAAATGGGAACCGGACAAATCGAAAAAAAGCACGCCTCAAATATTTGATCGATGAATGGGGATTAGAAAAGTTTTTGTCTGAAACAGAAAATGAGTTTGGAGGACCCCTCGTTCGATTCCCAATAGAAAAGTGTTTGAATCGTCCGCACTACAAAAAAAGCAGTCACATTGGCGTGCATCCACAGAAAAATCCAACTTTAAGTTATATTGGAATCACGGCTGAAGTAGGTCGTCTAACAGCTGACCAATGCAAAGAAATTGCTGATCTTTCATTAAAATTTGGTGCCGGTGAGGTCAGACTGACTGTTTGGCAGAATCTTTTAATCCCTCATATTCCAAACGATCAAATGCCAAGTGTTCAAAAAATAGTTCTGAATATGGGTTTGGACTACAGAATGACTTCACCGAATGCAGGACTAGTTGCTTGCACAGGCAATACGGGTTGCAAGTTTGCAGCAGCCAACACGAAGTATCATGCAAAGAAAATCGGAATCCACCTTAAGAAAAATACCCAGATGGATTCCCCAATCAATATTCATGTAACTGGTTGTCATCACTCCTGTGCTCAACATTATTGTGGGGATCTTGGATTGATTGCTACAAAAGTACAAGTTAAAGGTCAAAACATTGAGGGTTACAATGTATTTATTGGGGGTGGCGTAGATGATGAACAAGGACTGGGCAGGGAATTGTATACCAACATTCCTGCAGAGGATGCCCCTGCGCTCGTAACGAAAGCTTACAAAATTTATCAGGACAATCGTATCCAAGGGGAAACCTTTGTTGAATTCAGCCGGCGCAACGAAACAGCACAAATTCGGTCCTACATTGAAGCCTCTTCAAATATTCCAGCTTAAAAATTATGAATCAAATTCCAAATATTCCTGACAATGCCCCCTTTTCTCAAGAACAACGTGCTTGGTTGAATGGATTTTTAGCCGGTATGTTTCCAGGAGGAATTGAGGGCGTTGCAAAAAATGCATCTCCCTTAAAACCTGTTAAGATCGTTTTTGCCTCCCAAACTGGAAATTCTGAGGGCTTAGCAAAGCAGATGAGTAAACGGGCCAAAACAATGCAACTGGATCCAAAAGTCTTAGATATGAGTGATTATTCCATAGAGGAGCTCAAACAAGACGAAGACGTGCTTTTGATTGCTTCTACCTATGGCGAAGGGGAACCCCCAGACACAGCGGTACCCTTTTGGGAAAATTTGACCGATTCCAATGCTCCTAAACTAGAAAATACCAATTATGCAATTTTAGCACTTGGGGACTCTAATTATCCTGATTTTTGTGAATTTGGAATTCAATTGGATAAGAGGTTCCAAGAATTAGGAGCCAAACAAATCAAACCCAGAGTAGATTGTGATGTTGATTTTGAAGAACCTTTTGAGAATTGGTCACAATCAGTGTTGTCCAGTATAAGCAAGACTGAAATGAATGATGAGATTAAAGATTCTAAAGTTGGAATGGAAGATCTTGTTTACAGCAAAAAAAATCCATTCTCAGCTTCCATATCAGACAATTACGATTTAAATCTTCTAGGCTCCAAGAAAGAAACCCGTCACATCGAAATCGATATTTCTGGATCCGATCTTCATTACGATGCCGGAGATGCTATTGGAATATTTTCCAAGAATTGTCCTGATTTAGCTCAAGAGATTGTTTCCGTAAATGGTTTCAAAGGCACGGAGGAACTTAAAAGTAACAATGGCGAAACAAAGACTCTTTTAGAGATTCTCATTGAGGATTGTGATATAACATCTTTAAACAAAAAATTTATTGAAAATTACAACGAATCTGCCAACAGCAAAGAACTTGTAACCCTACTAAAACAAAAAGAAGCGCTGTCTGATTTCTTGCTAGGAAGAGAACCCATCGATCTTTTCGTTCAATTTCCTACAACTTTTTCTAATCCTGCTGAATTAACAGGTCTGTTCAAAAAAATAAACCCTCGATTATACTCGATTGCATCCAGCGCTTTAAAACATCCTGATAAGGTTCAATTGACGGTAGGAATTGTTCGATACAATTCACACAATAGAAACCGCAAAGGAGTCTGCTCAACTTACCTCGCAGACAGAGCAGAAAATCAGAAATTGGGAGTTTTCATTCATCCAAATAAAAGTTTTAAAGTTCCTGAGGACCCAAAAAAACCTATGATTATGGTGGGTCCAGGAACTGGGATCGCCCCTTTTAGGGCATTTTTACAAGAGAGGTATGAATCCAAAGCTACCGGGAAAAACTGGCTTTTCTTTGGAGACCAGCATGCAGCTACTGACTTTATCTATGAAGATGAAATCACTGAGTATCAAAAACTGGGTTTCTTGCAAAAATTAGACCTCGCATTTTCAAGAGATCAAGCTGACAAAATCTATGTTCAAGACAAAATGTTAGAGAATGGTGAAGAATTATATCGCTGGCTAGAGGAAGGCTCCTATTTTTTTGTTTGTGGAGATGCTAGTAGAATGGCAAAAGATGTGGATAAAACGCTCCAAAAAGTGATCAAGATTCATGGAAATTGCAATGACGAGGAAGCACTCCAATATATAAAAGAATTAAAATCAAATAAAAGATACGTTCGCGACGTTTACTAAACCTCTCAAATTTCAACAAGCTTTTACAAAAAAGATAAAACTCTATTTTTTGACAACTTTCAGACGCCTCTATAAGTTAAACGATTATGTCTTCACTTCTTGTTGCCGATAAAACCTTGCTGGACCAACTTTTGGAAGAGCAACAAACGGTGGCTCCAGCAGAAAAATTTGCTCAAATGCATGAAGATGAAATTCTCGGGAATACCGAGCAATATCGCGAATTAATCCCTCTGTCTAAACCTTCTAAAAATGAACAATACGCCTTTCAAGTAAACATCGATCAATGCACTGGATGCAAAGGGTGTGTCACTGCTTGTCACAGTTTAAATGGTTTAGACAAGGAGGAGGCATGGAGAGATGTTGGAATGCTTTATGGCGGGGATAAAGAAGCTCCACATATACAAACGGTCACGACTGCTTGTCATCATTGCATAGACCCTGGGTGTTTGAATGGTTGTCCCGTCGAGGCCTACGAGAAAGATCCAATTACCGGAATTGTTGCCCACTTAGATGATCAGTGCATAGGGTGTCAATACTGTGTTCTTAAATGCCCCTATGATGTTCCAAAATACAATCAATCAAAAGGCATCGTTAGAAAGTGCGACCTATGCCAAAACCGATTGGCGATTGGAGAGGCTCCTGCTTGCGTTCAAGCATGCCCCAATGAGGCCATTCAAATCACTCTTGTAGATGTGGATCAAATTACGAGCGAATTGAAGGAAAATGGAGACTTTTTACCAGGCACTCCAGATCCATCATATACAATTCCCTCAACCCAATATAAATCTAAGAATAGATTACCCGATAATTTGAAAGCAGCAGATTTCAATCATTTGAAAGCAGAAAATTCTCACATGCCTCTAGTCATTATGCTTACTTTAACTCAAATATGCGTAGGCCTTTTTGTTGGAGATACCATTCTGAGGTTGACTGATAAGGCTTCTTCAAATCTTTTAATCATCCTTTCAACAATCATTGGTTTTATTGGCTTGGGTGCCAGCTTCATTCATTTAGGACAACCTCTAAAAGCATGGAGATTTTTCTTGGGTCTTAAAAGATCATGGCTGAGTCGCGAAATACTGGCTTTTAATCTATTTATACCCTCAATGTTAAGTCTTGTTTTGGCTTTACACTATGAGAGTAGATTGGATTTTGTGAATGAAAGAAACTTATTATTTCTCTCCATAGCAACTTCTGTTACAGGTCTTATTTCTGTGTTTTGCTCGGTTATGATTTACCATGATACCAAAAGAATCTTTTGGAACATAAAATTCTCGGGTCTACGCTTCTTTGGAACAACATCTCTCTTTGCTTTTGTGGCTTACAGTTTTTTCATCGATCCGACAAGCCCAATAGGTCCCATCTGCTTGATCATTACGGCAACGATAAAATTTGGACTAGAGGCAAGTCTTTTCAAACACTTGAAGGATCATGATACAAACCCACTGAAAAAAACGGCATTGATTAGCCAAAGGATTTTTCCTAAGACATCCCTCGCGCGATTCGGATTTCTATTATTAGGAGGAATTATGCTCCCTGCTTTTGCTCTCATTAATATGGATGCATACTTGACTATTATTTTAATGAGCACGTTCTTTTTAGTGATTGGAGAACTGGTTGAACGCTACTTGTTTTTCACCACTGTATCTGCACCTAAAATGCCTGGAAACATATAATGCTACAATCCGTACCTAAGCTACCGCAAATGACTTTGCACGAAAAGAAAGGTAAGCTTTCGTCTGAACTGATACTACGACCTGGGCATTTTGGTCTCGGCATTGTTCCCAAGAAAAAGAAACCGGACCGCACAACCAACATGATTTGTGGTTTTTGTAGCACGGGTTGTTCATTGAAAGTTCATATCAAAAATGGGGAGGCGGTCAACTTAACTCCAACTTCTAAATATCCGGTCAATTTAGGGATGGCTTGCCCAAAAGGTTGGGAAGCCCTGACTCCCCTTTACTCTGAGGATCGCGCAACCCAACCCTTATTAATCAATAAAAGTGGTGAGCTTGCTCCCATTAGCTGGCACAAAGCCCTTTCTGAATTTACTCAAAACTTTAAAGCCGTCCAACGAAAGCACGGAATGGAATCCGTTGCTTTTATAAGCACGGGACAAATTCCAACTGAAGAAATGGCATACCTAGGTGCATTGGCAAAATTTGGAATGGGTCTCACTCATGGGGATGGAAACACTCGTCAATGCATGGCAACCTCTGTAGTTGCTTATAAAGAAAGTTTTGGTTTCGATTCTCCCCCCTACACTTATCAAGATTTTGAAGAGTCGGATACGGTTGTTCTTATCGGTTCCAATTTATGTATTGCTCACCCAATTATGTGGCAAAGAGTTATGCGTAATAAAAACAATCCTGAAATTATTGTGGTGGATCCTAGAAGGACAGAAACCGCAATGGCATCCACGCAACATTATGCAATCACCCCAAAATCCGATTTAAAATTTCTATATGCAATCGCTCATGCACTTATTGAAAAAAATTGGATTGATCCTGAATTTATCAAAAATTCAACAGTAGGATTTCAGGAATTCAAAGCCTTTTTAAAGAATTACAGTCCTGAATCTGTGAGCCATGATTGCGGTATAACTGTTAAAAATATCTACCATTTAGCCAAAACAATCCACAAAGGAAAGAATGTGTCTCTATGGTGGACAATGGGAGTCAATCAAAGCTATGAAGGGGTTCGGACCGCGCAAGCGATCATCAACCTCGCTTTAATGACAGGAAATATAGGTAGACCTGGAACGGGTGCCAACTCAATCACAGGCCAATGCAATGCGATGGGATCTCGATTGTTTAGCAACACTACCAGTTTACTTGGAGGCCATTCTTTTGAAAATCCAGAACATCGGAAAAAAGTAGCCAGCATACTAGAAATAGACCCTTCATTGATACCCCATAAACCAAGTTGGCCTTATCATAAAATTATCGAAGGGATTGAATCTGGGAAAATCAAAGGTCTTTGGATTCTGGCAACAAACACAGCTCATTCTTGGATCCACCAAAATCAATTTACCGATCTAAGAAAGAAACTAGATTTTTTGGTGGTTCAAGATATGTACCCGAATACTGAGACTGCGAGAATTGCCGACCTTGTTTTACCAGCGGCCGGTTGGGGGGAAAAAGAGGGCACTTTTATTAATTCTGAACGGCGCATCGCTTGTATCAAACAAGTCAAAAAAGCTCCAGGCCAAGCACTTTCTGATTTTCGCATCTTTAAATTAATTTCAGAATACTGGGGTTGTTCCGAATTATTTAAAAAATGGAAAAGCCCTGAAGATACATTTAAAATCCTCACTCAATTAACTAAAGATCAACCTTGTGATATAACCTCCATAAAAGACTACAAACAAATCGATTCCCTTGGAGGCATTCAATGGCCATACAACAAGAACACACCACACGATGATCCGCAAAGAAGACTTTTTGAAGATGGGAAATTTTTTCATTCAGATCAAAAAGCAAAATTTATTTTTGAAAAACCCAAACCTCTTGCTGAAGCAATTATAAACAATTTTCCATTCCAAATGCTGACCGGACGAGGCACTTCTTCTCAGTGGCACACTCAAACTCGAACAAGCAAATCGGAAATTCTTAAAAAACTCTATCCCAAAGACGTCTATTTCGAAATCAATCCAGAAGACGCAAAAAAACTCGAAATTAAAAACAACGAATGGGTTGAAGTAAATTCAAAAAGAGCCACTATAAAAGCCCGCGCTTTTTACACCTACATTGTTAAGTCAGGACAAATCTTTATGCCTATGCACTACCCTCATGTGAATAAGCTGACTCACCCCTCTTATGACCCCTACTCTCATCAACCCTCCTACAAAGCTTGTGCGGTCAACCTTCGGAAAATCAATTAAAGGGTTTTTTATATTACAACCTCCTAAAGGTGTGACTAGAATCTAAATTCCTTAAAACACACCCGAACCCTCTAAATTTCCATTAAAACCTAAGAATCCTTTCGTCCTATGCTGTAGGAATTAGAATTTCAAGGCATTTTATTTGAATAAAAGAGAACCTCGAACAGAATACAATAAAAGATTCGGTGTGAATTCTAAAAACCATAGCAATGAAAGTTCAAAATTTTATTATTCACCCGAATGTTCGCATAGAGATTGTGATTCAAGCAAAAATTTTAGGGTGAGATGGCTTATTAAATCCTGAAATAGAGCCTTTTGGTTCCGTGAAGGTTTTCATTTATCCTTGAAGCCGAATCTGTGAAGCTTGAAATCCAATTTTTAATCAGAAATCTGAGTTTAAACCCAATATTTAAAATGATTTCTTATTCTATCAAACTCTTGTAAGTTCGTAAATAATCCTCTAAAAGCTTTTCCTCAGAAAATCTTAGAATGTTTTCTTTGCCCTTTCCAATCAATCGATTTTTGACTTCAGGATTTGCCAAACAAGAATAAATAGAAGTTGCCCACGCAATGGGGGTAAAGTCACTGGGAACAAAAGAACTTTTATTCAACACTTCTTTCAAAGAACCATTTTCAGTAGAAATTACCGGGACTTCACAGCATTGAGCCTCCAAAGGAGGCCAACCAAACCCCTCGCATAGAGATGGAAATACAAAAACATCGGAGAGTGAATAAAGTGCCTCCAATTGTTTGGCATCTAAATGGGTGGGATTCGTGATTTTTCCAGTTAAATTGTTTTCCTGAATCCATTGAATTTGAGAGGAATCCAACTCAGCTCCAGCAAGGCTCAGATGATATAGATTCGGATTCTTTGTTTCTAATTCCAAGAAAGTTTTCAATACAAACCACCGATTCTTATACCAAGCATTGTTTCCAACATGTAAGATATGTTTCTTTCCATTTTGGGGGTGAAAGGCTTCAGGGAGTTTCTTTGCTGCTACGGTCCGATTCAAGCGCTTCATTGGATTTTTAAAGCTTAAATGACTCGTTCCAGAACGACCCATTGTTTTGGGTAAGATGCGGTTTAGGTCTTTTTCCGTAGCCTCCGAATCACAGATTACTTTGTTTACTTTTGAAATATTTCGTTGAATCCATTTTTGCAAAATAAAACCTGAAATTGACAAATTCTGTTCTTCAAACTCTCCCCTAGCAGATCGAATTGCAATCAAATCGTGACAAGTAATGATCGTTGCAAAATTCCCCAATGATTTCTGGTAAATCGAATTAGAATGATCACAAATATGAAAAACAATAGGTTCATTCCCGCCCTCTAACTTCTTCCGCAACGTTTTTAATGTTCTAGGGAAAATTACATATTTATCCACATAAGCGAACCATTTAAACCATCTGGAACTTTTTCGGATCCATTTACCCATAATTTCTCGAGGATAGACCTCTGTAACATGGATTCCTCTTTTTACCAAACCAGTATATACGATCCTTGAAAATTGCAGCATGCTATACTGCTCGTCGGACCTATAATTACTAATTAATATGATATGCATTTATCTTACAAAAAAATCAATTTCCATGTCTTTAAATATTATTTGGGCATTCTCTCGCTGACTACTTTTCTATACTCTGAAATATAAATATCAAGACTACTGATATAGAAGCCTAAACCTTCTTGTGTTTGTTTTGCAAAAGCCCTGTATGCATTTTCGGACAGTGAAGCAGCTTGTTCCAGAGCATCTCGGAGAGACTCTACTTTCCCCGGTTCACACCATATCGAACCCTTGCCTCCAGTTTCTATCAAACCCCCATCTTTGGAAACAATGCATGGGACAGAGACATTTCTAGCCTCCAAAGGAGTCAGCCCTAAATCTTCTTTTGTATTAGGAGGAGTTACCATCCACTTAGCATTTCTAATTCTCATATTCCGCTCTTCACTACTTATGAAGCCAGTAATCTCAATGGATTTACAAGGATTTTTCTCTAAGTCTTCAAGAACCTCTTCTTTCAATGGACCGTCACCGATCAATGTCAATGGCCAATCTCTTGGATTGATCTCAGCAGTTCTATAGGCCTGAATCAATAGCCTCAATCCTTTATTCTCTATCCATCGGCTGACAAAAACAAAACCTTTCCTTTCAGAAAGTGGGGTAAAACCATCTGGTAATTCAGAAATAATTGGCAAACGATCACTCGTTTTACATCGATTACGAGGCTCCCAAGAATCCCAGACGAATTCTGATATATACCAAGATCTGAGGGTAAAATGATTGGCAATTCTCCATAAAACTGGACGAACAGAAAAATCCCTCCGACACCAATTGTAAATTGTAGTGACAACTGGAATCTGAAAAATCCTGCAAATAAAAATTGCTTCGATCAATGGATTGTGAGTATGAACTAGATCCTGTTGACGAAGCAATCGGACCATTTTCAATGAAAATCGATTCATAAAAATTATCTCAGCTGGATTTTCTTGGCTTTTTTCAACCAAAGATTTTTTAAGCTCAAAACCCTTCACTTTCTTAAATACAACGACAACTTCATGGTCCTTTTGATGGATCTGTTGTGCTAATCGAAGCACAAAGGTCTCGATACCACCATAGGCACCAAAGCAAGGAGCAATTAAGAGAATTTTCATAAATAACTATGAATACGGGATCTCTAAATTCTTTTCAAATCTTTATACACAAGATCTTTTATATAACTCTATTTTCAATTTCAAAGTGGAAGAAATTTTCATATACAAGATTAAAAAGTAGCTTCATTTAGAGGTAAATGGATCCATACTCTCTTAATTGAACCCACATTTCTGATCAAGAAATGACTTCTCAAATTATAGTTTTTGCTGTAACTGAATATAAAATTCATTCAAATACTTTTTACAGCAGCATCTGCCTTAAAAGATAAATTGAATTTTTCTACCACTTTAAAAAAGGAAATGGAGTCGATCAAAAATTAAATATTCGTCGTCTGGTTTATCAAAACAACTAGGGTATCTCTTTTCATAAGATTTAAGCAAAAGTTTCCGAATCAATTTTTGTTTCACCTGATCAAAAATGGGAATCTTTGCGGTTTTTCTACCAGTCAATTTGACAATATGAAAGCCTTCCTTTGTTTTGATCAATTCCTCATACACTTCTCCTACTTCAAGGCTCACTCCTTTTTCAATCAGAGGAAGCTTCCAATTCTTAATAGGTTTGGTGCTAGAGTTTTGGTCAATAGGTAAATATCCAAGATTCTCAAACAATACTTTTACATTTTTGCTAGAAGTATGTTTTTTTACTAATTTTTGAAAACCACCCTTTTTATCAATGAGGGGACTCTTTAGAATTTTAATGGCTTTTCTATTTGCTTGAGAATGATTTTTTCCTGAGACCACAATGTGCTCCATTTTTAAAAATGAAGGAGGGGGCTGCTGTTCTAAGTTTTTCTTATAATAAGAAAAGGCTAAATCCTCACCTACTGAGCCTGTCTTTGTCCTTCCAATTAGAGCCCTGCGATCAAAAAGTTCACTCATCAAATTCTTTTGAAGCAGCCTTTTCATTGAACGTGAACGATTTGGTCTGGGATCTAAAGTTGCTTTTTTAACTAATTTTATTCCCTTAGCCCTGTTGCCATAATAAAACTTTAGATTTTCACAGGAGGAACTGGAATCAAAACAGAGGCCAAAAAGCATCCACTTTTCATCCGAAACATCAGACAACGAGTTAATCGGATTCAACTTATTATTCATGAGAACCCTTAAATTATCGTTATTTAATAAGTGGAATTTCCAATCCGTATTGCATAAATAGATCTCTTTAAGCGGATCCTGATCCCTATCGAGATCATAAGATTGATACAATTTCTTCATGATAAATGAAGTCAATGCATCCACTTCATCGCCCCGAGAAGAGCCCTCACCAAAAGGTCCTTTCAAAGCAATGCCTATGAAATGTAACCCTGAAGCGGAAAACACTTTTTTGTGTTTGTTTCCAATTATGGATGCACTGCCAGAATAATCCATAAAACTTTCAAAAGGGGAACCGTTAAAAAATCCAAACAAATTCAAATGGTTATTTGAATAAAAATCCATAGACCCATTTTTTGAAGCCTTAAAATCATAAAAAACCATAGATCGAGAATCCATCAGAGGCATCCAGGTTTCTTTTAAAAGATTCAATACATCAGGAATCTCATCTTGATTGCTTTCTAAAACTAGCGGATTTGTTCTCCCAAGAAATTCATTTAAATCCCACAATCCATCCTTATCATAATCCTCAGTCCCGTCTCTAGATATATTTCCAAAATGTTCCATCTCCCAAGAATCCATCATACCATCTTCATCATAATCTCCGTCAGCTAGAATGATTACAAAAGGTTCTGAATTAGAGCGACAAACTGAAGGTGTAAAACTTGTTGGATCCGTTCCTCTTGAGACTTCAAAACCATCATAATAGAAATCCCCATCGCTATCTATGTTCTCTTTGCTACTTTTTCCATTAGCAAAAAGCTTATTTTCTTCTGTTAGATCGGTAAGACCATCACTGTCTTCGTCTAGAATGGAACGCACCACAAATATAGAGCTTTCTCCTTGGCAATTACTTCGAGGATAATCAAAGAAATTCAATGGATCCGTTTCAGCAATTACTTCCAAACCATCCTCAAATCCGTCTTGATCACTATCTACATTCTCGATCTCTAGCCCTAAAGTGAGTTCTTCTTGATCTGTAAGACCATCGCCATCACTGTCAAAAGACCCATCTAGATAAACTGCAATCAAAGCGGACTCTGCGATGCAATCCGAGGAGATAAAAACCGTTGGATCTTGGTTGATAGCAACTTCATATCCATCCGGGTAATGGTCCCCATCCGAATCTATATTGTTCTTTTTACTAAATCCATTTGCATAAAGAATGTTTTCCTCATCATTGTCAGAAATACCATCTGAATCGGTGTCCTTAAAAAAACCGATCGTGAAGTGAACACTCTCACTTTTACAAGATTCAGGAACCTCCAGAAGCGACTGGGAAATTAGAGAATAATAAGAAACTTTTGACGTTTTTAATCCAATGATTTCAAAACTAAAAACAGCTTTGAGTTGACCCAAATTGACTAATTTATAATTCTCGCCCCGAATGGAAGGATCCCATGGATAGTAGGGAGCATCGTCATACCAGAGGTTTACAGGAATCCCTTTAGAAATTAAATCATTTTTTAAATCGTATTCCGTAATAAGATTTAATTTATCATAAACCAAAGTAGCCAAAGCCTTTAATTGGCCAATATTCACCGCTTTATAATTGTCAGACTGAAGCGATGTAAATGAATTTAATTCAGTGATATCTACGCCTTTGGAAACTAAATATTGCAGGCTTTGATTGTACACGTGCTTCAGCTGACCTACATTTACAGGGGCATAATGGTCCTCAGACCCTGAATATTCCTCCATAAAAATCCCATTGGATGGATGGGACCACCATGAAGGAGCAGAAGCAAAAATCGAATTTACAAAGAAATATAGACTGAATGCTAAAATAAAAAAAAATCTTAACCCCTTTTTTTTACAATCAGGTCGCATAGTAAAAGTACTGAATCGCTTCTTCACTTGAATAAAACAAAAGCAATCGTTGCACTAAAAATTACTAAGTAACTCATGCACCGCATCGGTAAAAATCGATACTTGGTTGATTGTCAGATCTACCCCAATGTGAGCAAATCTTATTTTTGCATTGCTGAAATCACTCGCTCCAGAACCTGTATTATTAGCCATCAAATAAAAGGTATTTGTATAATTTGAATTATCGAATTGGCTGCCTTCAATCCAGTTTGTATTTTCTCCAAATAAAAACTGGTTAAGCCTCCCAAAGTGAAACATCAAACTTATCCGTTCGTATGACAAATCAAAATTTGGGGTGCTATAGGCAATTACCAAGGAATTGTCCTCAAGTTCTAAATCTCTCATAGGACGACCAGTGTAAGGTTGTCCTGTTGAATAACTGCTACTTCCATAAAAAATACCCCGAGTTCCATCCCCTGCACCAATAAATTGACCCATTTTAGTGCTATCAAAATCTTTAATAAAAACAGAGTAACTGATGTAAGGTTTTTCGGAAGTTAATTGATCGGGAGTGATACTAGGAATGTTTGCATAACCCGTTTCTCCATCTCCTTGGATATATCCATCAAGATGATTTACAGATCCATGAAACTCCAAATAATTGTCTGAAGGTTCTGGAAAGGAAACTCCTGGTTTTTTAAGATTGATCCCATTCATAATCTCTTGGGCCTCTACTCCACTTACTCTACTCCCCCATATTGGTAAGTAAATCGCATGCATTTGATCCCATATTTTAGAACCCGCTTCATTCTCAGTCAACTTTACGGAAAGATAAAATCGCCTTATACCCTCTTTTTCTCCATTTGTTAATGCTCCACCAAGGCTTTCGATTTGAGTTATATATGCCTCAGCATCCACGTCATCCGTTGGAAAGGAATTGCCACAATTTTCAACGACCACTCGGATTCTACCAGAGCTGGTAAATTCACCCAACCAATCTTTAGTAATATCCCAAATGATGGTGTGACCATTGGCTATCCCCGGATGAATATCCCCAGAAATCGCATATACCTGAGAATAAGATTCTTCCGTTCCATCCTCAGAAAAAAAGACATCAATATTGGTGGACTCGACTCCCTCTGGTAGAGAAAGAATATCATATTGTATTTCAAGCTTATCCCCTACTTGAGAAGCGATGACATTGGCTACACGAGGTTCAGCGGTCAATGAAAACTTCGAAGCGAATAATAAAAAAACAAAAAAAGTAAATAATGCACTCAGGTTTAAGCGATTTGTTTTCATGATGCGATGTGGGTTCGTTCTATTAATCAGTAAAAATACCCATTGAAATTCCCCCTTGCGGTTCAATGGTCCATGCAGATGTATGAAGAGTCCCATTCTTCAATGGTTCTCCCTCATAAGGGTTAATATTGGATTTAAAAAAAGCAGCTCTCCATTTGAGAACTTCAGTCAGACTCAAAGAGATTTGGGACACATTGTTTAAAATAAAACCAGAAACATAACTGTCGCTTTTTGTGGAAGATGCGAAAGAATTAAGTCCCATACTATCCAAACCTAAATTGGAAAGGTCGTTGAAATCATACCACGCAGAAATGTTTGACAAAAAAGATTCAGATCCAGTCAAATTGTGAAAATTGACTCCGTAACCGTTGTTAAACAATTTACTTATCTCATCCTCTGATAAAACTTTATCGAATAAAGAAAGATGGTCTAACTGAAATATGTTTTGAGAATTTCCACGAATCTCAAATACAATATCGGAACTGATTTCGCCCTTGACGTTGTCATGAATGTCAGTTTTTAAACTAAGATTCACTGCATTTAAAGAGATCACTATACTACCTGTATTTCTGAGACCATCATAGCTAATGGTTAAAAAACTCCACTCTCTAGGAATGCAAGCAACTTCCAAACTCCTTGCAACAATATTTGGACCGGAGAGTGTGTTTAGTTGAAATTCGAGGGCACCATCAGAGAGGACTCTTAAACTGTATGCGGATTGATCTAAATGGTTTGTTGCCTGAAAGAGGGTCACTTCATTGGTATTTGCTAACTGCAACCAACCAACAAATGTGAATGAGTTGTCTTGAGTATCCCCCTGAAAAGAAAAAATCTCGGAAGTGCTTTTTAAAAAAACTTCCTGCTCTGATAATTCCAAAGCATAGTTTTTGATTGCAGGAGTTTCTAAAATAAGCCCTTTCTTGAAAGTAACACTTCCTTCAAAGACTTGGTCATTTTCATAAATAATTGAAGATGCCAAAATAGAAGATTGAAAGAGGAGGAAAACGAGAACTGCGATTGCGAGACTTTTCATACTTATTGGGTTCTGATTCTTACTGTTTTGATAAAACGAATTCGTAATGATTTTTCTGTAAACTTGGGGAAATGCGGATAATCTCCACGCCCCAATAATACGATAAGAGTATCTCCTTCATTTGCCTTCGAAACCGCTTCTTTGAAACTTTTAACAGGGCCAATTGAAGAGTCCAAATGACGACTAGATTTACCATCATTTGAATCCTTACCATACAAATTATCCACATATAAAAAATGGTTCCCATAATCTACTGTAGTCGGAATTCGTCCCATTTCAAATTCTTGAGCATCTAATAATCCGTCACCATCAAAATCACTAGTAGAAGATTGGTTCAAATTACCAAAATACTGCACTTCCCAAGAATCACCCATGCCATCTAAATCCGTATCAAAGAAAGGCTGAATATTTTTTAACGGAGTTGAACTCATGTCGAATGGATCGGATCCTTGTTCAATTTCTAAAACATCATCATATGAATCACCGTCCCAATCGGATTTATAAATGGGCATAGCGCTTATCGTAAAATCATCGATATAACTTCCGCCAAGCTCGTTTCCAAATAGGACTGCTTGGCGGGAAGAATGAGATGATTTCTCAAATTTTAGGTTGATAGCAACAAGTTTTTCATTGAGCCAGACGGACCAACGACCCTCGGAAGTGAAATCCTTTCGGACTGTTATTCTTATAAAATCTGAAGATTGATTTTCAGTATTCAAAGGAAACAAAACACCGGTAGGAATGAAATTAAGGTCCTGGGAAGACTCTTCATCCAAGAGAAACACCTCTGCTTGTTGATTTCCAGCAGAATTGAAAGCAATCACGGCTCCCTCTAAGTTAATAGTTTCAGAGATCATTGAAGGGTGAACCATAGGCTTCATATAAAAATCCGTATAAAGAACGGATTTGTCACCAGGAAGGTCTCTTACTATTTGAGAAACTAATGGAGCGTTTAAACCTAATTTAAGAGATTGGGAACCTCTATGAGAATCTTCAGCACTGAAAAAAGCTTTGCCAACAGGAACATGCCAACCTTCTATGAGTTCTAAACTGTTCTCGGCAAGGCGACCTGAGGAAGTTTCAAAATTTTCATGACTAATCCCAAAAACAGGAGAGATAGCAAAAGGAACCCAAAAATAACAAGCAAATTTGTTGAGTAAACTAAAAAACCACTTCATTCACAAACCCCATAAGCGCTAGAACACAATGGGGGATGTAGGGAATGTATTGATAATAATGTTTCACATTTTAAATGGTAAACAATTGCAATGATTAGTCAAATTTTAATATTTTATTTTTTCATAACTCCCAAAAAATTTGATCTAAAGTCCTGTTTTTAAGCATTCCAATCGAGCCTCTTGAAAGTTCTATACTTCGAATCCTAATTAATTCAGGATATTGCAGTCAAAATCATAAAATTATCAGAAGAATTGATAAATTTTAAAGCCATCGGACTGAAAAAAAAATTAAAGTGAAAAATCGATAAGACTCAAACTGTAACGGATTTTAATCAGAACCAAGCACAACTGGTTTATACCCACCTTTAGATCGAAACCACAGGGCAATCAATCCAAAAACGATCGCCATAGATATCGGCAATGCAGCGGCCACTCTCAAGGTGCTACGCCCAGTATTTACAAGCTTCCCCTTCAATAAATCCTTCGCTTCATCCGTAATCTCAACTTGGGCCAAAACCCCATCAATATTGATACTTTTATAGCCAACGCTGAAAAGCTCATTCTCTGAATAGATAGGAGAATTTTCTTTACCAAAGGTTCTATTCTCAGATTTTATTTTTTGAACCAATGCTGGTTGCTGTTCTTCGATTGTTTTTGAATTGTAATTGTCTTGAACGGCACCCAAAAATGGGAATCCAAAAATTCCAACAGTCAATAAACCCATAGCAGAAACAGTATTTAAAGTCATAGCTCCGCCTTTTGGAAATTGTTCGGACACTAAACCCAGAACAGTTGGCCAATAAAAGGTTTGACCCACTGCATAAAAAATAAAGGCAAAAAAGACCAAAGGCCCATTTACGTAAGAAAGCAGAAAAAGTCCAGCGATTGAGAAGGCAGAACTAAATAATAATAGACCTGGAGGGGACATGAACTTTAAAGGAACCCCTGCAAAAAATCTTAAAACCATCATGATACTCGCAGAAAATACCAAAGCCCATCCCGCATAATCTCCCATAGTGGGTTCCATTAACTTTTTGATCCAACCATCGGTAGCAATCTCAGCAGTCGCCAGAGGAATCATCACAACACACAATATAAAGAACAACCACTTCCCTAAAGATTTTAGAAGAACTCCAATCAAAGCACCCCCTAGAATTCCAACTCCAAGACACTTGAGTAACTTATCTTCCGCAAAAAAACCACCTCCCAATTGATTGGACAACTCATAAACAAGAAATGTGATTGCAAGAAAAGAACCCAAACCTCCAAATTCTTTCAACATCTCCATTACAGATACATTGTTTTCCACTCTTTCATCGACAGGGAATTGTTTACAGAGAAGAAACATCACTCCATAGGCAATGACAGGAAGTAGCATGAAAATAAAAGAAGATTTCGCATCTAACCAATTTTCAGATCCCTGATACATCGTCAAATAAACGATTCCACCCACCATAATACCAGCGGGCCAAGAAGCATGCAGGATATTCAACCACTTACTCTTCTCTTCTCGATAAATGCTAGCGCAAAGAGGGTTGATTACAGCCTCAACAATACCATGGCCCAAACCTGCAATGATACAGGCCCACCACATAGCATCATAAGAACTCGCAGTCATTGTCAGGACTACTGAAACCGCTTGGCAAGAAAATGCACAAAACATAGAAATTTTGTATCCAATCTTATCTACAAGTAAGCTAAATAAGATCATGGTTACCGCTATAGGCCAAAGACTTGCACCAAACAATGCACCCACCATATCGTTGTTCACCTCGAAATGGGTTGCCCATAAACTTGGGACCATGGATCTAAATACAAACCCAACAGCAGCTGCAAACAGAGATATAAAGGAGGCCCAAAATAACAGATTTTTTTCTTTATCGTTCATAATTATAATTCAGTAATATGTAGGTACTTGTTCTCAAATTTAAAGATTCCACTTTTTAATCTCCATTTTTAATAAGATTTCACTTCTACAATTCTATAAGGCCCTCAATCAGACCTATTACCATTTCAAACCTTTTCCAGCTTTGCTAGGATCGTAATTTGGATTCTCACTCATTTTTTGTGCACCGACAGTCAAACGCCATTTCTCAAGATTTCCCAACAACTCATCCGACTTCTCAGGCATCTTTTTTGTTAAATTATTTTTTTCGCTTGGGTCTTTTTCCAAATCATACAACTCCAAAGCTCCGTTTTCAAAGAATTCAATCAACTTATAATTTCCTTGTCGAATTGCCCCATAAGGCATTGTTTTATGATAATGCGGGTAATGCCAAAACAAGGAGCGATGCTCAATTCCACCAGTCTGCTGAAGCAGTGGTTTTAAACTCAAACCATCTTTGTGTTGATCCGGCTTGAGCGGAACTCCAATCAAATCCAAGATCGTTGGATAAAAGTCCATTGCGATCACAGGAACCTCAGAGAAAGAGTCCACTGGAATCCCTGGTCCTCTAATAAAAAAAGGTTCCCGAACTCCCCCTTCAAAGGAGTAACCTTTCGCACCTCTTAGACCCGCGCAGTAATTGTTGCCAACCGCTCCGTTGTCTCCAGTAAATATGACTATGGTATTGTTTGCTTTGCCTACCTCTTCCAACTTATCGAGAACTCGTCCAACGCTCTCATCTAGGCTCTGAACCATCGCTGCATACACTGGATTAGTGTGCTTGAATTTTCCCGTCTTTGACTTTGCTTTGTATTTAGCAATCAATTCTGGCTTAGCCATGAGCGGTCCATGAACTGTGTAATAAGAAAAATAAAGAAAAAATGGATTGTTTTCTTGCTGATCGATAAATTCAACCGCGTAGTCTGTCAAACGGTCTGTCAAATAATCCCCTTCTTTGCTGGTTACATTCGGCATATCAAAAGGATGCATATACTTTCCCCGCCCTTTAGGTTGTCCCCATTCACGCCCCCCTATATTTTGATCAAATCCATGGGACTCAGGAAAATGATCTTTCATCAAATCTTTGTCTCTATGGGGCAAAAGATGCCACTTACCAATAAAACTTGTCGAATATCCCAGTTCTTTTAACGCCTCAGGAAGTACAACTCGCTCATGGTCTATTTTCATATTCCAATCGGGCACTTTTAATTTTTCAAATGGTTTTCGATGACCCGCAATCCAGTCCGTAAGATGCGTTCTCGCTGGATAACATCCGGTAAGAATTGCCGCTCGACTTGGTGAACATACTGTGCAAGCAGCATATCCATTGGTAAAAGTCATGCCACTCCTCGCAAGCTTATCAATATTTGGCGTCTCGTGAAAATTACTTCCATGACTCGACAAAGCTCCCCAGCTAAAATCATCTACCAAAAAGAATACCACATTCGGCTTTTCCATTGAAAAACCAACAAAATTCAATCCTAACAAAAGGACCCCTACTATATACTCTATTTTTTTCATATTCATTTTATCTTTTACAGGAAAGGGTTCCTACGCTTTTTTCTTAAGATTTACTCTTGACCATCCTGATCAGGGTAAAGCTCCGTATACTTTTTTATACGGTCGTTCCAGGATAGCCCTTTGGTATTCAAGGGCAAAACATTGTTTTTTTCACCCCACAAAATCCATTTTTTCTCTAATTCAGTTACTTTCTCTGGATAAGACCTAGAGAGATCTTCCTGCTCAAATGGGTCCTCTTTTAAATTTATTAATTCCCAAGAAGCACCACTACTCAAACGGACCAGCTTCCAATCACCCGAAATAACAGAACTTGCAGTTTGGTGTTCAAAGAAAAAATCTCGTTCCATCAACCCTTCATTTTTAAAAGCTGGAACCAAGCTGATTCCATCCAAAGAATCTATTTTTTCATCCTTGAAATTACTGGGATAATCAACCCCAATCAAGTCTAGGCAAGTCGGCAAAACATCCACAATATGGGCCGGATCTGATTCCACCGAATTTGTTTTCTCATTTATAATTTTTGTATAATGAATCAGAAATGGAGAGTTCGTTCCGCCTAAATAGGTTTTTGATTTGTACGATCTGTAAGGTGTATTGCTTAAATCCGCTGCAAGTTGTGAAATCAAACCTCCTTCACTCGTAGCTCCATTGTCACTCAAAAATAGGAATACTGTGTTTTCAAAATCCCCTCTCTTTTTTATTTCTTCCACCAATTCACCTATACCGTCGTCTACAATCTCAATCATAGCTGCGTATTTTGCCATTTCTTCGATCCAATCATTCTGCATTTCGGAATCAAGAGAATCCCAAGAAGGTCGAGGTTGTTTTTTGTATTCACGTTCATGAACAGGAAGCTGGGCTTCAGCTTCTATTAATCCAAGCGATTTCATTCGATTGAAACGCTGATCTCTAAGAAAGTCATACCCCTTAATATACCTTTCTCGGCAAGATTCAATTCTCTCTTGAGGAGCTTGCAAAGGGCGATGCGGAGCATAATGGGCTACATAAAGAAAAAACGGATTGCTGCCCTCATGGTTTCGAATGAACTGGACTGAATAATGATTGATTGCATGGGTGTAGTAATAATCTTTGGAATACTCAGACACCCTATTTTCATTCAAATAAAGAGATTTAGGCCTATAAAAGTTACCCGCACCCGAGAGGGTACCATAAAATTTGTCAAAACCTCTCTTTATGGGATAGCTCCCATTTACCTGACTATTCTTAGGCTTCCAAGCACCATCAACAGTCAGGTGCCACTTGCCTGTCATATAGGTTGAATAACCATTCTTTTTCAAGATCTCTGCAATCGTTGGAATCTTACTGCTAATTTGTCCTCTGTAACCAGGACGATGTTCATCCACGGCAGTCATCCAACCTAAGCCAACAGCGTGCTGATGGCGACCTGTTAACAGGGAAGCTCTACTTGGACAGCAGCGACCCGTATTTCTGAAGTTACTGAATCGCACTCCTTTCTCAGCCAACGCATCGATGTTCGGCGTTTCTATCTCACTGCCATAACATCCCAAATCGGAGTATCCCATATCATCACACATGATTAAAACGATATTGGGCTTTTTGTTTTGACAGAATACAGATGGAATAATCCAGAAAAGATTCAGTAGCAAAATTTTAAATAAGGTCTTTTTATTCATAGAGTTCTAAATTGATTTTTACAGGTTTAAGACCTTCAGATTCTGCTGAGAAAGTTACGATTCCGGATTTCCGATCCGCTCTGAGAATTGCCAAGGCGGTTCCACGGTGCAAACTTCGTTGCCTTCCATTATGGAGTTCATCACTCATCATGTCACCATTGTCCACTGCAATCAATTTTGCGGGTCCTTGGACATTGAAAGTAACCTTATGCTTGGCGTCAAAAACAGTTCGTCCTTTTTCATCCACTGCGATCACACGAATATGCTGGAGGTCAAACCCATCCGCGTTCCAGTTCAAATTGTCTATTTCCAATTTTAATGAAACTGGTTTTCCAACAGTCTCAATAAGGTGTTTCGCAACAATTTTTCCATCCGTTCTGGCAACCGCTTGTAAAACCCCGGGCTCATATTTAACTTTCCATGAAGTTTTATTTCTATTTTCAGGAGAATTTAGGCGATTCTTTTGGATACCTAATGATCGTTCATTAAGAAACAATTCCACTTCTTCAGCATTGGTCCAAACATCAATTTTAGCAGTGCTATTCAAAGGTCTGTTCCAGTTCTCGTCCATTTGAGCCATTCCTAATTTAACATCATTCCAGAGAACCAATTTTGCCTCTTTTTCATAGATCCCAATATGAACTATGGGTTCATTGCTGAAGTAACTCCGAATATAATAGAACTGGGGACGTTTTTCCAAAGAAAGGTCGATCACAGAATTTACCCATCCTTTCTGGGGCCACCCAAAGCTCTCTCCGATATACATGATAGCTCCCCAATAAGCCAGACCTACTGCTTCCTCGGGCATTCCAAAATAATTTTTACCCATTCCGACAGTCGTCGCTTCGCTTTGAAAAAATAGCCAATCCGGATAAGTTTTACGATCCTTAGCAAACCCACTATACAAATAATTTTGACTCACAATATCCGATACAAATGCCATTTCTGGGGGCTTACTTTTTGTATAATTCTTATCCTGTTTGACCATACCCCTTTCTCGAGCTGGGTACAATCCTACGGTGAATTTTCGAGTATCATCATATTGAATACACTGTTCTTTGAGAATATTGTAAACAGGCACGCCCCAATCTTTGAATTTTCCATTGTTGGCAATTTGATGCGTCCAAATCTCGTTGCCAATACTGTATAAGATTACAGAAGGATGATTGCGAGAGCGCATAATCCATTCCTTGGTAGCCCATGGAACAATCGAGTCGAAGAAATCCAAACGATAATTTTTGTTCGTCCCCTCCCATTGATCAAACAACTCATCGACCAACAAGATCCCATGCTTATCCGCCAATTCATAAAAAGAATCTGCATAAGGATTATGGGCCAGACGAATACCGTTTACTCCCATCTCTTTCAAAACTTTGAACCTTTTTACAATTGCTGCCTCGTAATTTGCAGCTCCAAGAGCGCCAAAGGAATGGTGCACATTCACACCATGAAATTTCACTTTTTTACCATTGACCAACATTCCTTGATCCGGTTTCCACTCAATCGAACGAATTCCAAAAGACTCCGATACTTGATCTAAGATTTTAGACTTTGAATGGACACTTACTTCAGCATGATAAAGATAAGGGTTTTCCGACGACCAAAGATTGGGTTGCAAGAGGGTAAAATCCATCTTTGTAACCTCCCTTTTTTTAGTGATTTCCAAACTCTTATTGCCCCTGGCTACCGTTTCTCCATTTGGGGATTTAAGCAGTATTTCGATCTGCGCTTCATGACTTTTCGCAGAAAAATTGTCCAACTCAACTTGAACTTGCACCAATGCCTGCTTTTGTGAAATTTCAGGAGTTTTTATGAATACCCCATGACGGGCTATAGAAAGAGGATCTTTGACCACTAAATGAACCTTACGATACAATCCACCCCCAGTATACCAGCGAGATCTCAAGGTATTGTCTGCTCGCACAGCAACCACATTCTTGCCTTCCCAATCAATATGATCTGTCAAATCATGCTCCGTCCCCAAGTATCCATATTCATTGGTCCCCAAAGGAACCCCATTGAACCAGACATCTCCAACATACATGATCCCTCCAATATCAAGCAGGACTCGTTTCCCCTTCCAAGAGGGGTCAAACTGTAACTCCTTACGATACCAACCGATATTCAATTCCTTAAAGCCGCGGGACACAAAAGGTTGCTTTTTTTTGTCCATCCGCTTCTCTTCCTTGGAAGGTTCAGCCCAAGGTTGCTCAATTTGATAATCATGCGGTAGATCTAATGATCGCCACTCGTCGTCCTCATAATCGATTTTGGTAAAATTTTGAGGTTCGCCCACCCCAAGATAAAATTTCCAATCAAAATTAGCGTCGAGAACCAATCGTCCTGTATTATTCATTTTCTTCGTTTCACCATTCACAATCAATCCAAGTACTATCATCCATAAAAATTGGATGATTGTTTTTTTAAATATCCTTTTTTTCCACATCTCACATCTCTCTTTTTCCGATTTTTCAAGCCAAAGCTTTCTTCTTATTAAAAATTTAAACAGCGATTTATCTATCCATTGAGGAAACAAATTCTCTCTTATTGGCAAAGATTTAAGGCGAATAATTTTATTCAATCATTCGCTAAATAATTCACTCCATCGCGAACCATATTTTGAAATTCTTTAGAACCCCACTCACCGATCCCATGGCCAAGACTCAGACCTAGAATTTTAGACTTTCCTTGAGGGCATTCCCAAAATACTACCATTTCTTTCTCTACACCCTCGCGATTTACCTGCTTTCCTTTTGCCAAAGGAATCACAGAATCCAAGATATAATAGTTGTCATACAATTCAGTACTCACCGTTGTAAAACCAACTCCTATATTTTGAGTCGCTGGGTGCTCTCTATTTACATTGGTTACCTCAATAGGCTTTTTATGGTCATGCTTAACACTGGCCACACCGGTAAAATCTCCCCAAACAGGAAAATCCTTTTCTGGGAATTTCATTTCCCAATCTTCTACTAAATTTTTCTTTGGATGAGCTTTTCCATTCCATTTTGAGAGATTCTTGTAAGTTCCCCACCAACTATGCATAGAACAATGGATCAGCAAAGCTGGAATTCCATGCGTCCTGGTTTGTTCCATCAAATTATAAGCGGCTTCAAGATCCGTGGATTTAGCAAAGCAAAAATTATAAACAATGGCATCAAAGCCCAATCCAAAATCTTTGGTTCGCAAACGCTTTATTTGAGCCTCATGTTCACCGGTCCAATAGGTAACCTCCCAATTAGCATCCATTGCAATCGACTCAAAAATCGTTTTTTGCGGAGTATATTTGTGATATTTTCCAGGTTCGTGGGTAACATAGAGGATTTTGTGTTTCTCATTTTCATTCATACAATATGCCTTACATGCCAAAAGAATCATTGCGATTGTTATTATTTTTATTTTCTTCATTTTTTATTTTATAATTTTTGTAATTTAAATTTGTATCTCCTAACTTAAAGGCAATTGCCACCTTCTAAATTAGTAGTTGTTTAAAGAGGCTAAATAGTCCAGAAGGGATGCCATTTCAGGCAGGTTAAGATTGTTGGTCAGGCCAGCAGGCATCATTGATACAGGCGATTGAACTCTTGATTTTATCTCCTTTTCCAGTAAGTAATGTGTGCCTCCCATAATATCTCTCAGATGGACTTCGCCATCCACTTCTTTAGTGACAAAACCCACTTTTGTTTCATTATTCTTTAAAGTGATATGAACGGTCTGAAAGCCTTGAGATAAATTTGCATTGGGTTTCACAATAGATTCAATCAGATCTTTCCGAGTAAACATAGCTCCAGAAGCTCCTAAATAAGGACCCTTATTAGGCTGGTCTGTATTTACAGAATGGCAAACGATACAAGATTGGCGTATAAATAAATGCTCCCCTAAGGCAACTTCGCCTTTTGTATTTAACAACTCTTCTTCCAATTCAGAATAGTCAAAATCAACTACTTTCCTGTCATCTGTGTTCCGATTTTCATTCAACTTATTTAAGGCCGAAATTGCGATATTAGAGACCTTTTCCCTCTTTTTTGCAGCAATTACATAACTACGCATAGATTCTATATTTAAGTCTCCGATCACTTTATAGAAAGTCTCCGAATCTTTCATATATTTAAAAAAACTTTTAATTTTAGCCTTGGTGGATGCATCGCTGAGGGAAGAGTTCCAAACGACCATCAAGAGTCGCAGTGCGGTTTCAGAATGTTTAGTTTCTTTCAATTGCCATTGACCACTTTTTTTAGCCATTATGTAAGCCTTAAAAATAATATTGATCATTTTAACATCCGCAATGGGTGTAGAGTAAATAAACTCACTTTCTAATTGCTCAAAATCTCCTAAATTTTCTCCCAAGCAATCCCCGAGAATTTCAATTTGGGCCTTCAATGAATCGATTCCTGTTATTTCTTGAAGTATTTTAAAAGCTTTGATTCGAATCTCGATTCCCTCCTTCGGATCGGTTGCCATGGATTTAAGTGCCGGAACAGATGCAATTTTTTTTGGTATATAATGGATCATTAATTCAGATGGTAAATTTAATTTCAATTTCTTAGCATCGATTCGATTCCTGAGAACATCTCCTGCTAAATTCAACTGAGTTTCTTGAGAAAGGAGAGCTATATGCTTTATAAGTATTTGCTCTATCTCCTTGGAGGCCTCCCATTTTACTGCATTCACATAAGGACCCTGACTAAAAGGACGAGTTCCCCACCAACCCCCTTTCCAATCCATTTCCTTATGATACAAACGAAAAAGAGTTTTGATCACAGCAATCTTCTTTTGCTCGATTGAGCTGTTTTCAAGAATTGCCTTCAACCCTTGCACCACTTTCATCCCATGAATCCTGTATAAAACTTTTAATGCTCCTTGAATCCGGTCCACTTTCTGATTTTCCACATAATTCAAACAAACTTCTATAGGTCTCAGGTGTTCTAAAGATTTATTGGCTAGATGCTGAACCAATGGCTCATTATCATTTGTCATTCCGAGCAAAGCTTCCACTGAATTTAACCCTCCAATGCGCCCGAGTGCAATGGCAACCTGCATACGAACTCTTGGATTTGGGTCTTCAGCAAAAGTAATCATATCCAACTCTGGAATATTTTTTAATTGAGTTTTCCTATCTGCCAAAGCTTTGATCGCATATTCTCGCAACAAATTATCCTCTAACAATGATCCTAAAAAAAGATGACTTTCCACACCCGTCAATTGTTTCAAGGTAAACAGGGCAGCAATCCTATGGATAAGCTCCAGCTTTGCGTCCTTTACAATCGATTGTAACCCAACCACCAATTCATCGGATTGTCCTCTTCGAAGAATTTCGAATTGTAGATTTTGATGAACGGTATGACTTTTGGTTTTAAACAATTCAATCAATGCCTTAGGAGCAAGCTCATGTATATTGTCCAACCCGATAGAGCTTACAGATTGATTTGATTTCAACTGATAGACATCGCCTCGGTCCTCTCCATATTGATAGTCAGATCCAAAAGCGGTCACAAACATAGAACCTAAGCCATCGATCGCCAGATCACTTACTTTTCCAACACCAACAAATTCAGACTGCTTAGGTTTAAAAGAGGGTCCATTGGATTGTAAATCATGCCAATAAACTTTTGAGGTCCCCCAATCCGCTGTATAAATGGTATGACCAAACTTACCGGGAAAGGTGTCTGGTTCATAAACTGCGAGAGAACCCACTCCGGATCCTCCTCCATAATCTTCCAAACAAGGAACCATGTCTTCAGGAAAATTATTATAATACTTTGGATATCCATATTCAGCCTTTCCCCCAATTATGTGAGAAAAACGAACATTCCACCCACCCCCATCATTCGTATTGTCTCTGCTAAAAATATTCAAGCAAGGATCCACCGCAA
This sequence comes from uncultured Opitutia bacterium, assembly GCA_913049555.1. Lineage (GTDB taxonomy): Bacteria > Verrucomicrobiota > Verrucomicrobiia > Opitutales > CAJWYM01 > CAJWYM01. The sequence goes on along the minus strand of CAJWYM010000008.1, from coordinate 8,528 downwards.
CATCATAGATATTTCTGAGTCCAGAAGAATACATTTCCATTTCGGACCCATCGGGTCTAACTCGCAGTACCCCTCCACCTTGATTGGACAATCGCTTTCCGTCCGTTCCTTTAGCTTTATAAAATCCAAAATCCCCGACCGCAACATACAACCACCCATCGATACCGACTGCGAAACCGTTTGTAGTGTGATCTGCACCTCTTTTAAAGGTCATATCGGTGCTGATATTTGAGACCAGCACTTCAGATTTATCCGCAATATTGTCTCCATCCGTATCTGTGAACAAACTTAGAGTTGGAGGATGCAACACCCAAAGCTTTCCTTGGTTGTAAAACAAACCACGAGGTCTATCCACTCGAGCAAATACTGTAAACTTGTCAGCCTTCCCATCTTGATCCTTATCTTCACAACAAACAATCTTACCAACATCCTTTTCCTTCCCTAGAGAGCTATTGGGACCCACTCCAACGAAAACTTTCCCATCTGGAGATGCAGTGACACAAGTGGGTGAATTGATTTCTGGACGGCTTGCAAATAAACTGACTTCAAAACCCACGGGTGCTTTTACTTCATCCGCCAAAAGAATAGAGGCCCATCCGGAAAAAAAACTCAGTAGGTACATAAAATATTTAGTAACATTCATACACACCAAACCTTTCTCATAAATTTTAGACCCTCAGATGACAATTTTAATTCATCTTTAAAGAGATCTCTCCAAATTTTCAAAGCCCTCCTCAATTCTGAATTTTTAGAACTAAAAGCTTCAAAAACAATCCAATCATCGTATCCAATTTCTTTAAGACAACGGACCGTCTCTTTCCAATCCACCAAACCCTGACCAATCGCACCTCTATGATTTTCAGAAAAATGAATATGGTAAATTTTATCACCTCCACAAATGATCGCTTCCTCAATACTCTTTTCTTCGTAATGAACATGATGCGTATCATAGTGAATGCCCACATTCGGATGATCCACTAAGTCTACCCAATCTCTGGTTTGCTTGACAGTATTTAACAAATAACACTCAAAATGATTCAAGAACTCAGCGCATATCCTAACATCACATAGAGAGGCATATTCGGCTAATTGGTTTGTGATTTGAGCAGAACGATTCAATTCATCAAAGGAAGGTTTATAACCTGAAAAATTTGAGGGAGAGCAATAAAAAGGACCTCCAAGAATTCTGCTCCCTAAAAGTTGAGCCATTTCCAATCCATTTCTAATCAAATCCACACCTCTGCTTTGAATCTTTTTGTCTCCAGACAAAAGATTGTGCTCAGAATTCCCGTTTATAGTGCAGGTACAGTCCAAGCCCTCATTCGAAATCACATGGGCTAATTCTTTATAATGCTTGTCATCTCCGATACCCAGTGGAATCTCAACTCCATGATATCCCATTTTTTTTATTTCAGAAAAAATAGAATAATATTTTTCATCTATAAAATAATCCCACAAGAGTAGATTGATCCCAAATTTCATAATCGAAATATACTTCAAAACTGACTTTTTACTATAAAAATAAAGGCTATTGTTATAATAATTTCGACAAATAAGAAATGAATAAATCATACAAATGCCTTCAAAAGCAACTCAGCAAAAGGACTGCTTGCAATAATCAAAAACTAAGTTTAGTTATTTTTTGACATATGGATATAAATAATTATTTACCGACTTCGATTGTTTCCTCTTTGTTCGATCATGTTTCCGAAACTACTTTTTTTGCAAAAGATCGAGATGGAAAATTTGTAACTTGCAATCAAGAATTGATTCGAATTTTACGATTGAACCTAAGAGATGAAATTTTTGGTAAAAATGACTTTGATTTTTTCCCTAAACACAATGCCGAAAGGTATTGGGAAGATGACCAAGAAGTGATGGAATCTAAGAATCCCAAACTCAACATCTTAGAATTGATTCCAAATGAAATCGGTCAGATGTTTTGGTATGTCACCCACAAATATCCGGTCGTTGATGAAAATGGAACCTGCATTGGAATCACTGGCATTTGTCAAAAAAAAGAAGGGAAGTACCTAAGAACAATCTTCCCAGAGTCCCTATCTAAAGTATTAGAATATATAGCGGAAAATTATTCTGAAAAAATACAAATTCAACAATTGGCCAACTTGAGCTTCTTGTCACAAAGAACCTTAGAACGCTTGTTTAAAAAAACATTCAACAGAACCATCGCTGGGTATATCAGAAATGTTCGAGCACAAGCCGTGTTTGAACTCCTTAAAAGTTCCACGATGAGTCTGGGTGAAATCGCACATAGTTGTGGATACTGTGATCAGAGCTATATGAGTAAAGAATTTAAAAAACAATTTGGGGTCACTCCAAAAAAGTATCTATCTTTAGTTTAAACTGAGATTTGGTCAGAGGCACAAATTATTTTTCAACCACCCAAATGTTTTTAAAAAAAACTGGATTTTTATGATCCTGTAGGTAAAAAATCCCAGATTTCTGTTCTTTTCTTTTGGCAGGAATTTTAAGTTTTTCATGAATTACAACCCCATTATGACGGACGGTAATTATCCCGGAAGAAATCAACTTTCCATCTTTAAATACAGCATCCATATACTCGATATCATAGGTTTGCCATTGTAAAGGGGGATAACTCATATTTAAAAGCGGCGACGCTACTTTGTATATAGCTCCGCAGTGATTCATTGTCTCACTCAAACCGAAAGAATCCAGAATTTGTAGCTCCAGCCTTTTTTGAGGTCCGAAACCATGGAAAAAACCACTATTTCCCCGAGCTTGGCCTTTAGCCTTTGGCTTATAAGGCAAACGAAATTCAAGATGAAGCCTATAATTTTTAAAAGTCTCCTTACTTTTAGCGCCAAATTTTAACAATCCATTTTGCAGTTCTGTATCCGTCCAGGAATCGACATTCGTCCCATCGAATAAAACAATTGCCCCCTCAGGAGCTTCAAGACCATAGGTAGGACTGACTCGAAATATTTTTGAAAGCACAATTTTATTTCCTTCCTCAAATGACAATTCCATCTTGCCCGATTGAATCACTGCATTCAAAGTATCCCCTGTAAAATAAATTCCACCTTCTTTGCTTCTACCTGTTAGTTTTTGTCGACCTAATTTTTGATTCCATCCTTGTCCGGGCAAGCCTCCATCCAATATGAAAGCTTCAAATTTTTCCTGATCCAAAGCAATGACCTGAGCAGCATAAGAGTTGTCCTTAGAGACGTATTCCCCTTGAATTAAAAAATCATCTCGCTCTTTTTGGGCAATGGAAGGGCTTGTCCAAATCACTCCAGACAATCCATTGGTGAATGAAATAAAAAGGATTATAAGACTAAGCTTTCTCATAATAAAAGTTAATAGAGGAATCCACAATTAAACATGGACTATTCTAACTATTCCGTGGATTATTTGATCCAAAAAATCACTTCAACGTGTTTGCTAGATCGATTTGCAGATGAAATTGCAACTTTGTATTTCCGCCAGCATAGTTGAGCAAATTATCCATGTTCTAATCTGAATAATCTATGGAAATAACTCCCACCCTAGTTTAATGTTGAAACTTAGTCTACGTGGACAAAAAGTCATAACCTTTCAAAAATTCTTAATTCAGACATTTTATTATGAAAAAAGATAGGACAAATTTTATTGTTAAAAATGATAAAACAACGGGTGCCATTTTTCCAGAATCCGTTGTTTATGAAAACAAACACAAAGACTTGTTACAAGATTTGTTCTTGATTCGAATTGGAAAGCAGTCCTCGACCGCGGATCAGATTACTGAGGTTCCCAAAGGTTTGAGTGAATTCACCCTACATATATGTTTGAAGGGTAAAGGGGTACTAAAAGTCTATGATAAACGATACATTTTAACGGTCGGGGATCTTTTTATAATTCCTCCCAATGTTCCACACAGCTACTGGGCAAATAAGCAAGATCCTTGGGTAAGATGCTGGATGCACTTTATAGGAAAGCAATCGGAATCCTATTGCAACGCATTAGGCATCCATCTCTCCAATCCAATTTTCCAGGTTCCAGATCTAGAATGCATCGATGAAATTTGGGAAAAAGTTTTTGATTGTATCGACGACGGTCTTAAATATGAAAATCTTTTAGTAACTTCTCTCTATTGTTCTCAGTTTCTTGGTAAATTATTTATCCTCAAGAATAGAACTTCTAAACCAAAAGATTCCAATCATGCAAAAATTCGAAATTCCATGATTTTTATGAGGACTCATTTAAGAGAAAACCACAAAGTAAAAGCATTGGCTGAAAAAGTCGATATGTCTCCTAACTATTACCGTTCTTTGTTTAAAAAAGTAACGACCATGAGTCCCATCGACTACTTTACCCAATTAAAAATGGACAAAGCAAAACGCTTACTCATTAAGAAAGATTTAAATATCCAAGAAATCGCCCGTCAAGTGGGCTATCAAGATTCCTTTTATTTCTCAAGAGCATTTAAAAAGCTTACAAAAATGTCCCCGTCAAAATATAGATTGGAAAACCGAGGTCTTTTTTTGAATTGAAAAATATTACTGCTAGAATTGCTGTAACTCTTTTAAATAAATGAGCCATTAACGGTTGGTTCCCAGATTTTGATTACACCTCAGTCGAAAATGAAACGATTTTTGAATCCTCGTGTTGATCTTTGAGTAATTTCAAACAACTTGGCCAACATCAGAAAAAGCACAACAACTAAGGGGGCGAATCTAAGCATCCCCAACTCCCTCTTTACCAAGTCCTGAGAAGTTTTTCAATAGGTCATGTAATTTTTTAAATTCTGGACTCTTTTCTATACAGACAGAATCAATCTCATCATTGGCTGCATCTATCCTCGCATTGAGTTCTTCAACCTCAGTATTTTTATTAAACTTTTTGGATTGAATGAACTTCAATAACTTTTTCTCATTGTCCCCTGATAATTTTGAATTTCTCTTTGCCAACTCAAGCTTTTGCTTGTTTAGTTCTTGGACCCTTGCAATCAATTCTTGGATCCTCTTATTTTCAGGCATCTGACTCAAAATTTGATTTCTACTTTTTTTCCACTGATTTCTGTACAACTTTTGTTTTGAGTAATCAATTGTAAGATCAATCTTGTGATCAAAATTTTCAAATACTTTTTGAAGCTTATTAAATTGAGTTTGAACAAATTCAACGGAGGATCCTTCCTCAATCGGAGAATTTTCATCTCTATCCTCAAGAACATTAAAAAAGTCCCCGTTTTCATACAATTTATAGCGATGATTTCGAACCCAATGTCTTTCCCCTTTCTTCGTTCTTCCGGCATACCAGTAGTTGCAATAAGCCCAATCTCTGACTTTCCCCTCTAGACCTTTAAGTTGAGGGGCAAAAGAGTAACCATCTATCACTCTATCTGCTGGTATTTTTGCACCAGCAACCTCCACAAAAGTGGGTAGAAAATCGCTAAAATCTACTAAATCTTGAACAACTGCATTTTCTTGAACTGCTTGATTCCAATGAGCAATCAAAGGAACATGAGTTCCCTTATCTTGCATACTTCCCTTGCCCCCTTTGAGAACCCTGCCATCTATCATCTCAGCTTCTATCGATTGAGAAGTCCCGTTGTCGCTTGTAAACAGGATCAATGTATTTTCGTAAATACCCAAGTTTTTGAGATGAGTCACAAGCTTACCCACTATTTTGTCGGTATACTGAACCATATCTTCTAAATTCTGCTGTTCATCTTTACTATTTGGATCAATACTGTCTGGAGTTGGAACATGAGGAGAGTGCGTAAGTATCATTGGATAATAACAAAAAAAAGGAACGTCTTTGTTGCGCGTCATAAAATCCATGGCAAAGTCAGAGACGACATCGGGACCGTAGGCTCCGTTGTGTTTCTTGATTTCACCATTGGTTTCAATCAAAGGATCCCAATATCGGTTTCCGCGGTCATTGAGAGACCAACAACTATGCTCCTCGAAACCTGCCTCAAGCGGAATCATTCCTTTGCCACCCTTCACATTTTTCGACGGATATTCAGCCAGTTGCCACTTGCCAACAACACAAGTTTTGTAGCCCACATCTTGTAAAAGATTGGCAAAAGTGATTTCTGATTTCGGTAAGTGCCCGAAACCACGATAGTTTCTAAATCCATATCTTCCCGTCATAATTTTCACCCTTGAGGGAGTGCAGATAGGCTGAGAATAGCAATGTTCAAACCTGACACCTGTTTCTGCTAATTGATCTAAGTGAGGAGTCAATTTTTTGGCATTTCCATAACAACCGAACCACTCCATTCCCACATCGTCTGTCATCATAAGCAGAATATTTGGCCTCTCCTGAGCATGGATAACTGAAAAAAATAAAAATAAAAAAATAAATCGTCCTGAATTTTTCATAAATATATAGAGGGTTCTTTCTCAATTCAATAAGACTCAATTTGAGAGTGATTTTAAGTGGGGAATCTTAATATAAATCAAAGAAATCCACGTTCAACAGCTATTTGTCTTTGAAAATGAAAATTCCCATAAAATTTTCAAACTTAAAAAACGTTTCTTACACAACTCTAAAAGAATAATTACAATTGATTTGAAAGGAGCCACTTGACAAACCCTTTTTAAATTCTAAATTGATCCTATTCCAAAACCCTAAATCTAAGAACCTGTAATTTTTTAGGGGAATTGTACCTCAACTCCACAACTAATTATACTGTCTCTATGAGTGTAGATCCAACAAAGAAAGATGAAGGACTCTTTATGAAACTTTTCATAAAAGAACAACTTCACCTGAAACATTATATTTACAGTCTTGTTCACAATGAACAAGATGCTGCAGATATATTACAAACAACAGCGGTCTTGGTTTGGAAAAAATTCAACGATTACGATCCGTCAAGGCCCTTCTTTAGTTGGGCCTGTCGTTTTGCATATTTCGAAACCATGAATTTTAGACAAAAGAAAAAAATTCGAGAAAAATATCTTGGGGACACGGTTTTGGAACTCATAGCTGCCGAGTGGCCTCAAGAGGACATTTGGGAGGACAAACGCGCTGCCCTAAAACACTGTATCTTAAAATTAAAAGAAAGAGATAGAAAAGTAGTGGAACTTCGCTATGAAAGTGGTAACAAAGTCTCAGAGGCTGCTCATCAACTGAAGATGACAGCCAAGCAAGTTTATAAAGTTCTTGAGAGAGTTCGCTCTAGCTTGAGAAAATGTGTTGAATCGAACACAAAAACGTCCACCCCTTAAAAAAATGAAACCTGACGAAAAAAGACTGGACTATTTACTCTCTGGATTGCTGGATAAAAACCTAAGCAATGATGAAAAAGAGGAATTAGAAGAGATCCTTCTGAACAACAAAAGTGCCCGAGCAATCTATCGCGATGCGATGTCTCTTCACTGTGCATTGAGTGAACTTGAAACCAAAAATCATTCTGAATCCGAGGAGATGATTCTCGTTCCGGCTGAAATTGCTTGGAAAAGCATTGAGCCGCAAAAAAATAAAATTCTCAAATTTGCCTCATGGGGGGCGATTGCAGCAAGCATTCTACTTGCTCTGTTTCTTTTTGATAACAAAGAATTTTTTCTTCCAAATGAAACCCAATCCAATTTAGATTCCCAAGAGAATCTACCAGAAACTGGATTTATTGCTTCTATTTATGATATAAAAGGGGAAGTCTCCATGGAGGGATACGAGAGCCAGTGGTTGCATCCTGGAAATGATATTGGAATCAATATTCTTAACATAAAAGAGGGAACCATTTCTCTATTATTTGGTGTAGGAGTAGATGTTACCATTGAGGGTCCCGCTAAATTTGAAATTCTTGACGAAATGAATGCTCGTTTACACTTCGGAAAACTGATAGCCGATGTTCCCGATGTTGGGCATGGTTTTACAATCCACACTCATGATTATTCTGTGGAGGACTTAGGAACTAAGTTTGGTATGTCCGTTGGCAAAAATGGAAGTTCAGAGGTTCAGGTTTTAGATGGTCAAGTAGCCTTTATTCAAGGACAGAACCGAACCTTACTCAATACGGGCGAAGGAATGAGTTCGATTGAAGGACAATTAAAAAAATTAACCAAAAACATGGAATATCAAATCCTTCAAGAATTGAATCCTGTGACTCACAAGCTTCCCGGAGTTGCGTCGGGTCCCTTTGGTAATATTGAAACTGGCAAATTGACTGAAAGCAGTGAGCTTAGATACAGAATAAGCGATTTTAAAAATGATCAGAAGGGATTTCTTCTCGAAGAAGCCTTCAAACATACTTTAGAAGAAAATCTCCCAGTAGATCATAATGGATCCAGTGCCCTATTTTCAGGAGGGAATCTTATGGATGCAGGGACAATTCCAGCAGGAAAGACTGTAAACTCTTATCTTTTCAGAACCGAGTTATTTTCTAAAACAGGTACTCTTGTGACTGTTTTTACCGTTCAATTCACCTCGAAAATCATCGGTCTTCAAGCTACCAACAACACTTTGTCATCGGGTTATGCAGCTTTATCCCCTACAAATAAAAACAATCTAGGGAGTCAAATGCGATTTTATAAATCTCACGATAGAGCCTATATTTGGCC